>CAYHDD010000107.1:0-8207 GCA_964355195.1 uncultured Rhodoferax sp.
ATTCTTTCATCGAACGCAGGCCCGAGGCTACCCAGTCTGTAGCGTCGGGCCTTGTTTTTTATATGCCCCTCGGTAAAGCGTGCAGCCAGCCCGGTTGTATTGATTTTCGATGACCATCATTGCCATCGATTGCATGGGAGGCGATCACGGTCTGGTCGTGACACTTCCGGCCTGCCGCAATTTTTTGAATCAGCACCCTGAGGCGCAACTGATTCTGGTCGGCCTTCCTGAAGGATTGAAGGGGTTTTCGCACGAGCGCGCCATCATCGTTGCCGCGTCCGAGGTGGTCAGCATGGATGACCCGCTCGAGGTGGCCCTGCGACGCAAGAAGGATTCCTCCATGCGTGTCGCGATCCAGCAGGTCAAGACCGGTGCCGCACAGGCCGCCGTGTCGGCTGGCAACACCGCCGCATTGATGGCCATTTCGCGCTATGTTCTCAAGACCCTCGACGGCATTGATCGTCCCGCCATCGCGGGACAGATTCCGAATGCCACCGGGGGTGCCACGACCGTGCTGGACATGGGGGCCAACGTCGACTGCACTGCCGAGCATTTGCTACAGTTTGCGATCATGGGCTCGGCCCTGGTGTCGGCCTTGAACGACGTCGAACATCCGAGCGTTGGTTTGCTCAATATTGGCGAAGAAGCCATCAAGGGCAACGAAGCCATCAAGAAGGCGGGAGAGCTGCTGCGTGCCGCAGCATTGACCGGAGACTTCAACTTTTACGGCAATGTCGAGGGCAACGATATCTTCAAGGGGACGGCCGACATTGTGGTGTGCGATGGTTTTGTCGGCAACGTGGCGCTCAAAGCCAGTGAGGGTCTGGCGACCATGATTGTCAATTTCCTGAAGGCCGAATTTTCGCGCAGCATCTTTTCAAAGATGGCTGCGGTGGTGGCCTACCCGGTGATTGCTGCCTTGAAAAAGCGCATGGATCACCGACGCTACAACGGGGTTCCGTTGCTGGGTTTGCGCGGCCTTGTGTTCAAGAGTCATGGCTCGGCCGATCAGGCTGCGTTTGAGTTTGCTCTGGCGCGCGCCTTTGAGGCGGTGCGGCACGACCTTCTGCGCCGGGTGCAAGTCCGTATTGCGCACGTGGCGCCGCTGCTTGCTGCGGGTTCAGCGCCCAAGCCGGTCAAAGTCGCGGTGATCGACTGAGTCATGAAGATTTATTCACGCATCACCGGAACCGGCAGCTTCTTGCCGCCGCGCCGACTGACCAACGCAGACCTGGTGGCTGAACTGGCGGCCAACGGCGTCGAGAGCTCCGATCACTGGATTGTCGAGCGCACCGGAATTCGGGCGCGCCATTTTGCCGAACCCGATGTCGGCAGCAGCGATCTGGGCGCCGAGGCGGCCCGGCGCGCATTGCAGTCAGCCAAGTTGCAAGCCCAGGACATTGACCTGATCATTGTGGCCACCTCAACGCCGGACATGGTCTTTCCGTCAACCGCCTGCATCTTGCAGAATAAGTTGGGGGCGAACGGCTGCATGGCCTTCGATGTTCAGGCAGTTTGCAGTGGCTTCATTTATGCGATGACGATTGCCGATGCGATGATCAAGACGGGTGCTGTCAAGCGGGCCCTGGTGGTCGGCGCGGAAATCTTTTCACGCATTCTCGATTTCAAGGACCGCACCACTTGTGTGTTGTTTGGCGATGGCGCTGGCGCCGTCGTGCTGGAAGCATCGAGTCGTCCCGGTATTCTGGCCAGTGACATGCATGCCGATGGCAAGCATGTCGGCATTTTGTGTGTGCCGGGCCAGGTGTCGCGCGGCACAGTCGTGGGGGACCCGACCGTCAAGATGGATGGAAAGGCCGTCTTCAAGCTGGCCGTCAGCGTGCTTGACGAGGCGGCCCGCGCTGTGCTCAGCAAGGCGGGCCGATCGGCATCTGAAATTGACTGGCTGATTCCGCATCAGGCCAACATACGGATCATGCACAGCGCCGCGCGCACACTGGAAATACCCCTGAACCGTGTGATCGTCACAGTCGATCAGCATGGGAATACTTCAGCTGCTTCCATCCCGCTGGCGCTCGACAGCGCCATGCGCAGCGGCAAGGTCAAGAGCGGTGACCTCGTGATGCTCGAAGGCGTGGGGGGCGGCTTCACATGGGGTGCGGTGCTTGTGCAGCTATGAGAAACCGATCCAAGTGCAGGAACTCGGCGTGAAACCTTTTGCTTTTGTATTTCCCGGTCAAGGCTCACAGTCAGTCGGCATGCTTGACGCCTGGGGCGATCATCCGATAGTGCTTGCCGCACTTCAGGAAGCCTCCGACGCGCTGGGGGAAGACATCGCCCAACTCATCCACAACGGTCCCAAGGAAGCACTGGCACTGACCACCAACACGCAGCCTGTCATGCTGGTTGCGGCAGTGGCCTGCTACCGCGTCTGGATGGCGGAGACGGGTGCCGCACCAAGTGCTGTTGCCGGTCACTCGCTGGGCGAGTATTCGGCGCTGGTGGTGGCCGACGTCCTGACGCTGGCACAGGCCACGCCGTTGGTTCGTTTGCGCGCCCAGGCGATGCAGCAGGCGGTTCCGGTCGGCGTTGGCGCCATGGCGGCTATTCTGGGCATGGAAGCCTCCGGGGTGGTGGCGATCTGTGCCAAGGTGACGGCCGGATTTGGAGCGCTATCACCCGAAGTGGTGGAGGCCGTGAATTTCAACGACCCGCTGCAAACGGTAATTGCGGGCAGCAAGGCAGCGGTCGACCAGGCTTGTCTGGATTTGAAAGCTGCTGGCGCCAAGCGGGCTTTGCCCCTGCCAGTGTCGGCGCCGTTTCATTCCAGTTTGATGAAGCCTGCCGCTGAGGCACTCAGGCAGAGGCTGGAGGCGCTTGAGTTCGGTGTGCCGCAAATTCCTTTGGTCAACAACGTTGATGTTGCCGTCGAGATCGATGTCGAGCGCATTCGCAACGCTCTGTACCGACAGGCTTTCGCGCCTGTGCGCTGGGTCGAATGTGTTCAGGCGCTCAAGGCGCGCGGCCTGCGTTCAGTGGTTGAATGTGGTCCAGGCAAAGTACTGGCCGGCTTGGTCAAACGGATTGACCCGGAGTTGAGCGGCATGAGCCTGCTGGACCCGACCTCACTCGCTGAAGTGAGGCAATTTTTGCTCTGAACGGCGACGGGCCCCGGTCGGCCTAAAGTCAAAGAAAGGTGAAGGCGACAAATGCTGGACATCAAATTTGAAGGACAAGTGGCGCTGGTGACAGGAGCCTCACGGGGTATTGGCGCCGCCATTGCGCTGGAACTGGCGCAGCGTGGGCTCAAGGTCATCGGCACGGCCACAAGCGATGGTGGTGCCGCCAGGATTGGGTTGGCGCTGGCAGCCTTTGCAGGCTGTTCGGGTGTCAACTTGAATGTCAATGATGGACCTGCAGCAGAGTTGTTGATCAGCCGGATCGTCAAAGAACAAGGCGGACTTCAGGTGCTGGTCAACAATGCCGGTATCACGCGTGACAATCTGGCCATGCGCATGAAGGACGAAGAGTGGGATGCCGTGCTCGACACCAACTTGAAGGCCGTGTTTCGAATGAGCCGCGCGGTCATGCGCACCATGATGAAGCAACGCTATGGGCGCATCGTCAACATCACGTCGGTGGTTGGTGCGCTCGGCAATCCGGGGCAGGTCAACTACGCTGCTGCCAAAGCCGGCGTGGCCGGCATGACACGCGCGTTGGCGCGCGAGTTGGGTTCGCGCCATATCACCGTCAACTGCGTGGCGCCCGGATTCATTGAAACCGATATGACCGCCGCCCTGCCACCCGAGCAGCAGCAGGCATTATTCAGTCAAATTCCACTCGGATGTTTTGGTAAACCGTCTGATGTCGCTCACGCGGTGGCCTTCCTGGCTTCACCGCAAGCGAGCTACGTCACCGGGCAGGAACTGCACGTCAACGGCGGCATGCTGATGTAAGCCGATTTGTCCGTTCGGCAGCCGGATTGAAAAAACATCTCCAAGCCCGGCTAAAATCGCGACTCCATTTACAACCCTCTGAGGGAACCCATGAGCGATATCGAAGCACGTGTTAAGAAAATCATTGCCGAACAACTCGGCGTCGAGGAGTCACAGGTCACCAATGAAAAGGCTTTTGTGGCCGATCTGGGTGCCGACTCGCTGGATACGGTAGAGCTGGTGATGGCCTTGGAGGATGAGTTCGGAATCGAAATTCCAGACGAAGACGCAGAAAAGATCACGACGGTGCAGAACGCCATCGACTACGCCAATTCTCACAAGAAAGCGTGACCATACTCCCATGTCCCGTCGTCGTGTTGTCGTAACAGGTTTGGGCTGCATCAGCCCCGTGGGCAACACGGTGGCGCAGGCATGGGCCAATATCAGCGCTGGCAAGTCCGGCGTTGGTCTGATCACCAAGTTTGATACCTCAAGCTTCGCCTGCAAGATCGCCGGTGAGGTCAGGGATTTTCAGATCGAGTCCTACATCAGCGCGAAAGAAGCGCGCACGATGGACACCTTTGTGCATTTCGGGCTCGCTGCCGCGAGTCAGGCGGTTGCCGATGCCAATCTGCCGACGCTGGATGCGTTGACAGATGAATTCTCGACACGCATCGGCTGCGTGATTGGTTCGGGCATCGGTGGCTTACCGATGATTGAACAAACGCACGCCGATTTCCTGCAGCGCGGCGCGCGCCGGATTTCACCATTCTTCGTGCCTGCCACCATCATCAACATGGTGGCCGGACAAGTTGCCATTCGCTTTGGCTTCAAGGGCCCGAATTTCGCCATCGTTTCAGCCTGTACCACGGGCCTGCACTGCATCGGCGAAGCCGGCCGCATGATCGAGTATGGCGACGCTGACGTGATGCTGGCGGGTGGCTCCGAGGCGACGGTCTCGCCACTGGGAATTGGTGGGTTTGCCGCCATGCGTGCCCTCAGCACGCGCAACGACGATCCGCAGGCTGCGTCGCGGCCCTGGGACCGTGATCGGGATGGTTTTGTGCTCGGCGAAGGTGCCGGTGTGATGGTCCTTGAGGAATACGAACATGCCAAGGCGCGAGGCGCCAAGATCTATGCCGAACTGGCTGGATTTGGCATGAGCGCCGATGCAGGCCACATGACCGCCCCCAATCTGGACGGCCCACGGCGGGCCATGCTGGGTGCGATGCGCAATGCCGGCGTCAACGCCGATCAGATTGACTATTTGAACGCGCACGGGACTTCCACGCCGCTGGGTGATTTGAATGAATCGAACGCCATCAAGTCGGCGCTTGGCGACCATGCCAAGAAGCTGGTCGTGAACTCCACCAAGTCGATGACCGGGCATCTGTTGGGCGGTGCCGGCGGAGTTGAGTCCGTGTTCACCGTACTGGCCTTGCATCACCAGGTGAGCCCACCCACCATCAACCTGCTCAATCAGGACCCCGAGTGTGACCTGGACTACTGTGCCAACACCGCGCGGGACATGAAGATTGACGTGGCCTTGAAGAACAACTTTGGCTTCGGTGGGACGAATGGCTCGCTTGTCTTCAAGCGCGCGCCCTGACGTCCGTTTCGGCACTGGTTTTTTTGTTTCACAGCGTTCGAGTTCAGCATGCACAGCGCCCCATCGGTTTCTTACCCGGTGGGGCGCTCCCGCTTCTATGCCACCGCCCTGCTCGTCACCAGTATCGTTGGATTGGCGGCAGGCTGGCTTTGGCGTCAACAGGCCGAGCCGGTCGCCTGGCAGCAGTTCCTCTTCGCTGCGGTCTGGCTGGGCAGTAGCGGCGTTGCCATTCAGGGCTGGCGTGGCTCGGTCAGCGGAGTCCTGCAATGGGATGGCCATGACTGGCACTGGGTTGTTGGCGCCAGCACGTCGATCGGACAACTCCAAGTCCAGCTTGACTTGCAGCGCTACCTGCTGCTGCGGCTGCGCGGTGCCAGCGGACAGGCGACTTGGCTTTGGCTTGAGCGAGGCGTCGATGCCAGGCTTTGGGATGCTCTTCGGCGGGCTGCCTTTTCCGATGCCGCAGCCGGTTTGACACCAGCCACCAGAGCCAATGATCACAGAGCTGGCTGATCCATGGTGAATACGACCCGCATCCAGGTGACGGTTCACCCGCCATCGCCCGTCGGGGACAACAGTGATGCACTGATCGTGGTGCGCGAAGTGGATCTGGTTGAAGACATTGCTCAGGAGAGCTTCATTCGGACTGACCGGGCCCTGCACCAGTTTCAGGGTGAGTCGCAGTTCCATACCTGGCTGTACGGCATCGCGATCAACAGCGCCAAGCGCAGGGTCTTGAAGGCAACTGGTCAAGCCCCAACTAGCTTGTGTGTTAGTCTATTTCCTGAGAAAGGTCGATGATGATTGAAATCGGTTTGAAGAAAGTACGTTCCCTGGTTGTCGGGGGCGCCCTGGCCGTTTTGGCGGTCGGTTTGATGACACCGCTCGCTCCGGCGCAGGCGCAACTGCGCACTTTGCCAGACTTTACCGATTTGGTGGAGCAGGTGGGGCCCTCGGTCGTGAACATCCGGACGCTTGAAAAGATGGCCGTGCGCGGCGGGCCCGATGGCGCCGGAGCCGACGAGATGATTGAGTTCTTCCGCCGCTTTGGCTTACCGATGCCGAATTTGCCGCGTCAATCGCCGCATCCCAAGCGCCCGCAGCAGGAAGAGGAGCAGCCACGCGGCGTGGGTTCTGGTTTTGTGCTGTCGTCAGACGGCCTCATCATGACCAATGCGCATGTGGTGGAGGGGGCCGACGAAGTGCTTGTCACCCTGACTGACAAGCGTGAATTCAAAGCCAAGATCATCGGTTCTGACAAGCGCAGCGACATTGCTCTGGTCAAGATTGACGCGAGCGGTCTGCCGGCTGTGAAGGTGGGCGATGTGAACCGACTCAAGGTGGGCGAGTGGGTGATCGCAATTGGCTCTCCCTTCGGTCTGGAGAACACCGTGACGGCGGGTATTGTCAGCGCCAAACAGCGCGACACCGGTGACTACCTGCCCTTCATTCAAACCGATGTGGCCATCAACCCTGGAAACTCAGGAGGCCCGTTGATCAACATGCGCGGTGAGGTGGTCGGTGTCAACAGCCAGATCTATTCGCGCTCGGGCGGCTCCATGGGTATCTCGTTCGCCATTCCGATGGACGAGGCGGTTCGTGTCAGCGATCAGTTGCGCACGACCGGGCGCGTGTCGCGCGGCCTGATCGGCGTTGACATCGCAGCAGTGACCAAAGACGTGGCCGAGTCCATCGGTTTGGGTAAACCCAGAGGTGCCCTGGTTCGTGCCGTCGTGCCGGGTTTGCCAGCCGAGAAAGCTGGCGTCGAGGCTGGTGACATCATCATCAAGTTCGACGGCAAGGCGATTGAGAAGACGCGTGACCTTCAGCAGATGGTGGGTGCGACCAAACCTGGATCAAGGGTCAGCCTGACGGTTTTCCGGCGCGGCGGCACCAAGGACCTGTCGCTGACGATTACCGAAATTGAAGGTGACAAGCCTGTCAAGAAGCCGAATGAAAAAGAGGACAAACCGAAGACCTCTGGCGCCGGTCATGTGCTGGGCCTGGCGATCAGCGACTTGACCGATGCGGCCAAGAAAGAACTCAAGCTGCGCGGTGGCGTGCGTGTTGACTCGGCCGCCGATGCCGCAGCACGCGCCGGTCTGCGCGAGGGTGACGTCATCATTCAAATCGGCAATATGGAGGTTGTTTCGGTCAAGGAGTTTGAGGCGGTGCTTGTCAAGATAGACAAATCCAAGCCAATAAATGTCTTGTTCAGGCGTGACGACTGGGTTCAATACGCCGTGATTCGGCCCATACGTTAAGTGCGCTGCTGTCGTAGATGATTGCGGCAGCGCGTCCCTTGAATCCTCATGAGCCCCGGTTGGTGCTCCAAAAGCGACAGGCAAAAAAATATTTTTTTGCCTGTCGCCGCCTTCCAATTCAAGTGTGCATTTACTAACTTCAAGTTCAATCGGCATTGTTTTTGGTTAGAATGCACTGTCATCGCTGTGGATTAATGGCATATTGAAAGACATTCAGTCCACGATACGGCATGAATCGAATGGATTCACAGACGGTCCACAGTTCACCCACAAGTTGTTCAGTCGACTTTCCTCCTAAAATGTTAATAAGCTGTGTATAAGATATTTGTTGCAATGCTGCAACGACTTGCGAGTGGGGTATTTGGGGATGTACCTTTCTCGCGTTTTGCCTACAATGAAGTTCCAACCTTCGCAGTTGCCAATGATTGTTGGTTCAGG
>CAYHDD010000108.1:0-1824 GCA_964355195.1 uncultured Rhodoferax sp.
CATGAATCTCAAAGCCCTCACGCTGCTTGCCGCCCTGTCATGCAGCGCCTCCTACGCCCAAACGGTTGAAGTCAAAGACGCCTGGGCCCGCAGTTCAGTGCCGGGCCAAAAAGCCACAGGCGCCTTTATGAAGATCACGGCCAAAGACGGCGCCAAACTGGTCGGTGCCTCGTCTAGCGCAGCGGGCATCGTCGAGGTTCATGAAATGAAGATGGAGGGTGATGTGATGAAGATGCGCGCCGTGGCGGGCGGGCTTGATTTGCCAGCCGGCAAGACCGTTGAACTCAAGCCCGGCGGCTACCACATCATGCTGATGGACTTGAAAGCGGCACTCAGCAAGGACAGCAGTCTGGCGCTAACGCTGCTGATCAAGGATGCCAAGGGCGTCGAGAGCAAGTTGGAACTGAAGGTGCCGGTGGCGACCACGGCGCCGGGCTCCAAACCCGGCAATATGCCCGGCATGGACCACAGCCAGCACAAGCACTGACGAAAAAAGACCCCAAGCCGGGCCCAGCGTGGGCGCATTGGGTTAAGCTGTCACTGCTTGGCTGCTTACAGCTTGGCACAACCCAACTGGAGATGCTATGAGCGACTCACAAAATTCTGGCTTCGGAAAATTCGTCCCTGGTTTTGACTTTCTCCAGAATCTGGCCAAGGGTGCCAGCGAAAATATTCCGCAAATGCCCAATCTGGCGAACTGGATTGCGCCGACGCTGAACCTCGAGGAACTCGAAAAGCGCATCGAGGAACTCAAGACGGTGCACTTCTGGCTGGAACAGAACTCCAAGGCGCTGGGCGCCACGGTGCAGGCGCTGGAGGTGCAAAAGATGACCCTGGCAACCCTGAAGGGCATGAATTTCAATATCGGCGATGTCGCCAACGCACTCAAGCTCAAGGCAGCCGACAGCATGTTTTCAGGGGTGCAACGCGTCACCGAGAAGGCCAGCTCCACCGCGCATACGCTGGCCGAAGCCGCGGTCGGCGCGCAGAAAGTTGACAAGAAAGTGCGCAAGGCGGCAGAGCCCGCAGCCGCCAGCTCCCTGATCGACCCGCTGCAGCTGTGGGGTTCCTTGACCCAGCAATTTCAACAAATTGCTGCCAGTGCGATGAAGGACGCCGGAAAGAACACCGCCATGGACGTCACCAAGCACATGGCGACCGGCCTCGCCAAAGAGGCGGTCAAGGCGACCAAAAACGCTGCGTCGAGCGCCCTCAAAGCCAGCGCATCCCGCAAAAAGAGCGTCAGAAAGCCAGGCGCTTAAGCCCTTTGCGGGGTCCTCAATGAAGCTGTTTCCCTATGGCCATGCCGGCCACCCGCAGTGGCGCCTGGCGGCAGACAGCGTGCTGGCGCAAGTGCGCACGCAGATGTCCGGGAAGGGCTATGCCCAGGCGCCCACCCTGGCCCTGCTCTACATCACCGATCACTACGCCAGCGAGGCGCAGGATCTTCTGGACCACCTCAGCGCCGAGCTGCCCCAGATCACTGACTGGTCAGGCACCGTCGGTGTTGGCGTAGCCGCCAACAACATCGAGTATTTTGACGAGCCCGGCTTGGCTTTGATGTTGTGCGATCTGCCCAGCGACCAGTACCGCGTGTTCTCGGGAGTGGCTCCACTGGGTCTCGGCTTTGAAGCCCATACGGCCCTCGTGCATGCTGACCCCGGCACGCCTGACCTGGGTGAGCTGATTGAGGAAATGTCGCAGCGCACCGCATCAGGCTACCTGTTTGGCGGTCTCAGCTCAGGCCGGGGCAAGTTGCTTCAGTTCGCCGTCGCTGGCAACGGCAATGTCAGCGGCCACGGCGCCGCTGGGGGCACCTTCAGC
>CAYHDD010000108.1:1834-8196 GCA_964355195.1 uncultured Rhodoferax sp.
GGTGTCCGGGGCGCACCGGGTGAGCGCAGTGGCCCAGCATGTCGTGCAAAGCCTGGATGGTGAACCGGCGCTCGACGTCTTGCTGCGTGACCTGCATGTGTCGCTGGCGCAGCCGGAGCAGGCCTTGCGCGCCGTGCGCTCCACGCTGATTGGAGTGGCGCAACCCGCCAGTGCGGACAGCGCGGCGGTCATCGGACGCAGTGGCAACTTCGGCAGCGATGTGCTGGTGCGTCACATCATCGGGCTCGATCCGGCGCGGCGCGCGCTGGCGGTCTCGGATCGGCTGGAGATTGGCATGCAACTCGCGTTTTGCCAGCGCAATGCGCAAGCCGCCAAGGCCGACCTGACTCGCATCTGCGCCGAGATCCGGGAAGAGATGGAGCCCGAAGAACTGCCAGTGCCAGCGCTTGCCAAATCTGGCGTGGCGCAAGCCCAGGCCGCACCCCCGCCAGCGCGCCGCATTGGCGGCGCCATCTACATCAGTTGCTCGGGACGCGGTGGACCGCACTTTGGCGGCTCCAGCGCCGAACTCCAAATCGTACGCCGCGCCCTCGGCGACGTGCCCTTGGTAGGCTTTTTCGCAGGCGGCGAGATCGCCCGCAATCAACTCTACGGTTATACCGGGGTGCTGACCGTGTTTACTTCGCAAGATTGAGTCACCATGCAACTTGCTGATGCTTTTTCATCGAGCTACGCGCAAGCACGCAGCAAGTTTCTGGACGCTGCCACACGCGCCGGACTGTCGGTACAGTCTTTCCAGCACCCCTTGCCCGGTCGCGACACTGAGGTGCTGGCGCTGGATGTGGCGCTGGATGTGGCGCTGGAGGAATCTGGCAAAGAGCTAATTGGTTTCAGTGGTGTTGCGCTTGATGACTGGCCCCGAGGGTAGCAGAACCACCTGCACGTAGTTGTCCTGGCGCAGGTAGCGCTTGGCTACGGCTTGCACGTCGGCCGGGGTCAGGGCTGCTACGTCTTTCTCATAACTCAGCACCTTGGCGAGGTCTCTGCCGTACAGCTCCGACTGGTGCAACTTGTCCAGCCAGTAGCCGTTTTCACGCAACGCCTTGCGGTGTCCGATCAGCCAGTTTTTCTTGACCTTGTCGAGATCAGCGGCCTCGGGGCCGACGTCCTGCAGTTTCTGGATTTCACCCATCGCCGCCGCAATCACCTTGTCCACATTCTCGGGTCCGCAGGGTAGTGTCATCGACAAGTGGTACTTCTGATACGGCACATCGTTGAGACCACCGCCGATGCCGCCCCCATAGATCAGGGTCAGTTTTTCGCGCAGCACATCGATGATCTTGATGTTCAGCACATCGGTCAGGGCACTCACGCGCAGGCGCTCCTCGGGCGAGTCGGTGGCGGCGCCCGCGAAAGTGATCGACACCAGCGCCTTGGGCTCGGTGCCGGCGCGTACTTCTTTCTTGACCACGCCAGTCACCGGGCGGATACCCAGGTCGACATACTGGGTCGGCAAGTCGCCCACCGGCAGGCTGGCCAGGTAAGTCGCCAGCAGGGGCTTCACGACCTCGGGCTTGAAGCTGCCCACCAGGATGAAGGTGAAGCCTTTGGCACTGGCAAAGCGTTCCTGATTGATGGCCTGGATGCGGTCGAGTTGCAAGCCCTCAAAGTTTTCTGGCTGGGGCGTCAGCAAGACGCGAGGGTGATCGTTGAAAAGTGTGGTCTGCAATGCGTTGTAGAAGATGGCTTGCGGGTTCATCAACGCATTCTTGGTGGCATCACGGTAGCGGCTCACAAACGACTGGAACAGGTCCGTATCGCGGCGCATTCCGCCAAACTTCAGGTGCATGAGTTGCAGCAGCGATTCCAGATCAGCGTTGCTGCTATGGCCGCCGACCCACTCTTTTTCCGCCTCCTGGTTGACATTGAGGCTCAGCACCTTGCCGGCCAGCATCTTTTGCAGTTCCAGCGGCGCAAAATTGGCCAGGCCCATGGCGCTCACCACCGAGCTGGCGTAAGCGGCGTTGTACTTGTCCGCCTGCGCATAGAGCGACTGCCCGCCAAAGCGGCCAGCGCCAACCAGGATCTCGTCGTTCTTGAAGTCGGTCGTCTTCAGGATCACCTTGATGCCGTTGGACAGCTCCAGCTCGGTGAAGTCCAGAGCCTCATTGCGGCGCTCCGCCACGATGCGGCCCGGCTTGGGCGGCTGGCTCATCAGGCTGGTGGCCAGCTCCTTTTCGACCTTGGCAACCACGGTCGCCTGCTCGGCCTGCTGCACCGCAGCCAGCAGTTGCTCGCCCTTGGGCGTATTGGATCCGGCGTTTTCCGTGCCCGCATAAATCACCAGTTTGGCGGCCTTCTCCGGGATCACGCTGCGGGCGAAGGCATTGACCTCTTCCAGGCTGATGCCGGGGAGCATCTCACGGGCATAAGCCAGCTCATTGGCAATGCCGGGAATGGACTCTTTCACCAAAAAGTTGCGGATGTATTCGGCGGCGTAACGGTCCGAGCCGGTTTTGCCGAGCTCGGCAACGCCTTGTTCGTAACCACGCAACAAGATGGCCTTGGAGCGCTCCAGTTCAGCGGCGCTAAAACCAAACTGGCGCGCCCGCTGGTTTTCCTGTAGCAGCGCCGCGATAGCCGGATCGGCACCCTGGCGCCCGAGCAGCGCGCTGGCGCCAAACCAGCGGTAGCCCGGCATCGCCACCGACAGGCCGCTGCCGCCGCCGACAAAAGGCGGGTTGGCTTGCTGGGTCAGCTCCTGCATGCGCTGGCCCAGCGTCATGCCAAACAGGCGCTCCAGCGTCTTTTGCCGGACGTCGCCCAGCGTGACTTCGGGCTTGTCGACCATCACCGGCGACAGCATCTGGATCATATTGTTGGTGTTCTCTTTGTCGGTGGCCACCACCGCTTCGGACACCGTACGAACCGGCAGCGCAGGGTAGGTTCGGGGTCGCTCGGACTGTGGGTTTTGCAGCTGCGAAAAATTGGCCTCGATCAGCGCCTTGGCGTCGGCCGGCTCAAAGTCACCGACCACCACCACGGCCATCAGGTTGGGGCGATACCAGTCTTTGTAAAAGCGCTTCACGGCCTCGAACTTGAAACTCTTGAGTGTCTCCTCGGTGCCAATCGGCAGGCGCTCGGCGTACTTGGAACCGCTGAATATCTTGGGGAACAGGATCTTGTTCATGCGGTCCTGGGCGCCCTTGCCCAAGCGCAGTTCCTCCAGCACGATGCCTCGCTCAGCGTCGATATCGGGGTCCGACAAACTGACGCCGCCAGCCCAATCGGCCAGCACGAGAAAGCCCTTTTCCACGGCCTCGCGCTTGTCGGTCGGCAGCGGCAGGATGTAGACGGTCTCGTTGAAGCCGGTGTAGGCATTCAGATCGGCGCCAAACTTCAGTCCAATCGACTGCAAGTAAGAGATCAGCTCGTGCTTCTTGAAGTGCGTCGAGCCATTGAAGGCCATGTGCTCGACAAAGTGCGCCAGGCCGCGCTGGTCATCGTCTTCCAGCACCGAGCCCGCCTTGACCACCAGGCGCAGCTCCAGACGCTTCTCGGGGCGCGCGTTTTTTTGTATGTAGTAGGTCAGGCCGTTGGCCAGTTGACCCACCTGGACCTGAGGCCCAAGCGGTATTGGGTCACTCAGATTGAGCGCCGCCTGCGCCACCGCGCAAGCCGCCGAAAACAACAGGCCCCAGGCCAGTTTGGCAAAGTAATTAGTAGTCATCTGCATCCCTGAAGATTTGAATAAGAACGAGAGCTTAACAGCCGTTTGGGGATCGTCTTTGCAACACCGTGTTGCCGCTTCTGGCGCCGACAGACTCACAGCGAACGCCCCGACAATGGGGCGCTCCCTTACGCCTTCAGGCCGCCGTTGCAGCGTGACGTGCGGTTGCAAGCGGTAAGAACAAGCGCATGGGTTGGCCGGGTAGGGTCGTCAATCCGTGATGTCGGTAGAAAGCTATAGCTGACTCGTCTTTTGCGTCCACTATCAAGGCAAACGCTGCAATTTCTGCTCGCAGGGAGCGACCCAGTGCATCGGCCAGCAGCGCGCCGCCCAGGCCGTTGCCCTTGAAATCCAAATCGACCGCCAGCCGCCCCAGGCGTACTGCGGGCACCGTGGGGTAGCGGGGGAGTTTCTTTGCTACGCTGGAAGGCAGGTCCGAAAGCAGCACGGCGGCTGAGGCGAGCGTGTAGTACCCTGCGATGCGCTGCTCAGGGGTGAGCGCAACATAGCAGGCGGTCACCCGGCGCCGGACGTCCTGAGATACCTGCTGGCGAAAGTAGTTGTCCAGCGCCTCCGAGCCGCACGTGAACCCTCTGCGCTGATGCAATTCCTGTAGTCGAGCAAGCTGAAAAGCGGTGGCGCTCATTCGGCGCTCAAGAGCTTGCGGCGACGCTCAAAGGCGCGTTGCAAGGCAGGGGTTGGCTCCGGTGGGCTCAACAGTGCTTGCGCAAAGCACTCTTGGTCTGCCAGCGACAGGCGGATGATTTCTGACTGTTCAATGGCTCGCTGCGCGGCCTCTTGCACGGCGCTGACCACAAAATCAGTCATGGTTCGACCCTGAATTTCAGCGGCACGCTTGAGCGTCGCGTGCAAATCAAAGCTGATCCTCGCTTCAAGTCGTGCTGTGGTGGCGGTGACTGCTGGCATGTTGAACTCCTCTAGATTTCGAATTATCCGGCAATATGCCGTACAAATCAAGATACAAGATACAAGATACAAGGTTCAATGCAGTCCTTGCCTGATGGCGCACGCAGGCTGCCGTTGCCGCAAGCCGGTGTGATCGCCACCAGATCGGCGACCACACCGGGGGCAGCGTCCAGCATGGAGCATTGAAGCCATCAGCGTCCTGGCCTCGGCTATCATGACCGCTCACCTTGCGACATCTGACCGTCATGCTCCAGAAAGTTCTTCTGTGAGTGACGGTCAAAACCCAATTCAGGAATCAACACAGTGCGTTTATCGAACAAAATCCTCGCTGGACTTGCAATGGCTGGTTTTGTCTTGTTTTCCACCAGTGCGCGAGCGGACGGTCTGGCCGATTTGAAGGTGGCGCTCGCTCGCTTGCAAGGCCAGACGCCGCTGAAGGCGGTGCTGGAAATTGGTCGCAGGAGCCGCCAGGGAGAGGGCAAAGAGCAGGAAGAGATCCTCGGCAAGGCGGCGGTGACCCTGGAAGATGGCGCTCGGGGTTTGCAGGTGTTGTATGGCAAGGACTTGTTGGCCCGTGCCGAAGCAGAAGAAAATGCGAAGGAGAAGGACGCCAAGGCAAAGACGCCCACGCTATCGGCCATGCGTGATATCAGCGTCGGCGAGCTGCGCCCCATGATTTCGGCGGCGGGGACTTTGGCGCGCCGGATGGAAAAAGCGGTATTCAAGGGTGAAGAGGTGCAAGCCTACCGTGGTATGCCTGCCCGGTTGCTGTCATTTGACATTCCGCTGGAAAGCATCCCCGAAAAGGACCGCAAGTACATCAAAAAGTACGAGGGCAGTCTGGAGATCTGGATTGCGGCCGATGGCACGCCACTTGCCAGCCATAGCAAAGACCTAGCCTCGGGTCGCGCCTATGTGGTCATCAGCTTTGAATCAAAAAGTGAGGACCAAAGCGTGTACAAGGTGGTGGGTGAGCGCTTGATTACGATACATAAAGAAATCAAATCGTCGGGTTCGGGCGCCGGTGAAAAAGGCGAATCGCATATCACCAGGACCTTGACGCTGCAATCGTGAGCGCCTGAAAAAAAATCCACCCGAACCTGCGCTCGGGTGGACAAATCGCCCAGGAGAGAATACGTTGTTTCTTCGGCTTACCGGCTGTAGGCCGTCTCGCCGTGGGAAGTGATGTCCAGACCTTCGCGCTCGTCTTCTTCGCTGACGCGCAGGCCGATCGTCATGTCAACCAGCTTGTAGGCAGCGAAGGACACTACGCCTGACCAGACAATGGTGGTCAGCACCGCCTTGAGCTGGATCCAGACCTGGTCCGCAATCGGCACCGAGGCGGCCGTGGCTGTTACCCAGTCGCCCACGGCGCCCGGGCCGCCCAGGGCCTGGCTGTTGAAGACGCCGGTGAGCAATGCGCCGACGATGCCGCCGACACCATGCACGCCGAAGACGTCGAGTGAGTCATCGGCACCGAGCATCTTCTTCAGACCATTGACCCCCCACAGGCAGGCAAAACCGGCTACGAAACCGATCACCATGGCGCCCATCAGGCCGACGTTGCCGCAGGCCGGGGTGATGGCCACCAGGCCGGCCACAGCACCCGACGCTGCACCCAGCATCGACGCCTTGCCGCGCATCATCGCTTCACCCAGACACCAGGCCAGCACGGCTGCGGCAGTGGCCGAGAAGGTGTTCATGAAGGCCAGCACAGCGGTGCCGTTGGCTTCCAGCGCCGAGC
>CAYHDD010000109.1:0-8132 GCA_964355195.1 uncultured Rhodoferax sp.
TTCTTCGGGAAGTCTGATGCAAACACCAGGCGCAGACCCGCAACCAAGGCGATCAAGCCTAGGACGATATCTGCGTAAAAGATATTGATGCCAAGGCTCATCCGGCCATCGCCCAACGTCAGCGCATCGATCATGAAGATGCCCAAAGTCACGATGAGACCGGCACCAAGCCTTGAGTAGCTCAGCACGACAATGGCTGGGACAAGTAAACCCAGGGCGATCATCAATACAAAGGGTAGAACCACGGAGATGTACGACAGGACGATCACACTGCGTTCCTTGGCGACACCATCCGTGCTGCCCTTGAGGCCGGGTCCTCTAGTGCCTGTGTATACAAGAGGTAGAACTGGTCTACAACGTTGGCGGTGGAAAAACGCGCCTGCGCGGCAGTACTGCCCTCCCGGGACAGCTTGGCGTACCGATCCGGTTCCAGGGCCTGTCGCAAGGCGCGCGTGATAGTTGCCGGACCATGGACATCGCACAGAACGCCGTGCTGACCCACGACCCACGGCACAGCGCCGCTGGATTCGCCTGCCACGACCGGTATCCCCATGGCCATTGACTCCGCGATGACCATGCCGAATGACTCTTCAAGCGACGAATGCAATAGCAGGTCGCAATTGGCTAAGGACTCAATGAGCGGTTGATGAGCTATGGCGCCATGAAACACCATGCCATCCTGGATGCCGCGTGCTGCACACCACAGTTCCGCTGTTTCACCTGGTCCGAAATCGTGGCCGTAGAGATGTAGCTCGGCCGCGGGTTCCTGCCTGCGCAATTGGTCGAACGCCATCAACGCCGGTTCCGGATTCTTCCGAACGCCCCATCCATTGCAGACCATCGCCAAGCGCGGTACCACGGGTGCCTGGCGTGCACGGTTTAGTGAAAACGCCAGGTCATCCACCGGATTGGGTACTATCACAATCTGCGCCCGTGCGAGCGCCTGGACCTCATCACGCATGTAAGGGGAAACAGCGGTAATGCACTGTGCTTCGCGTAGTACTTTGCGCGCCATGACCACGCGCAGCCAACGGTATGCACTGCGAGTTGGGCGACTGCGACTGGCCAAGCGCGCGATCACGTAGGGTGAATCGTGACACGTCACCACATGTGGAATTCCTGTGGCCAGCGCCGCCAGGGCGAACTCGTACGCCCAATGGGCATGAACAACGTCGGGCGCCACCTGGGCTATTGCCTTTTGCAAGGCTTGCCGCTCGAAACGGTAGAGGTCGACGATGCGCCCTGGCAGCCAACCATTAGGCCGCCAGGCACGCGGGCGCATGGGGCAAAAGCTTATGCTGAAATTGTCGCCCTGAACCGTCGTCAACGAACTCGTATTCAACGGCAAATCATTGGACAAGGTGAACGCGGAGACGCGATGACCGCGTTGCAGCAGTTCGCCGATCAAGGTGGCTAGCAGCGGTGCTCCGGCATACCCCCGAGGCAGTCCGTTGACATCCCGATCAATGAAGTGGGCAATGTCTGCAGTGGCGATGGGACCGACGATTCCGATATGCATGGTCGAATTCATCAATGGGGATTTTGCTCAAACGACAACGGCGAAACGTGGATCGTAAAGGAGGAGATGCTGATGAACGCCTCCGTCACTGTTGTACTTCCTTCAAAGCAATCAAATTGCATAAGATCCTGACCAATTTGGACTCTGCCGACCGAATCAGCAGCATCTTGCGAAGTTCCAACCCAATCATAAGAGTCGGAAAGAGTCGAACAACTCCAAGGCAGATCGCCAGCTCCATCAATATTTGAATGACATCCCACCAACCCGGTCCCCCAAGTGAAATGGAAATCAAACGGTCGCTGGCAAGCTCAGTCACTGTGACGAGCGCAGCAAGTATCAGACCACCAGTCAGCGCCTGAAATGTACTCACGCAGGATAGCGCGATGCGCCTGGCCAGAACAAGGTAGACCAGGGCAAATCGCATGAAATAGATGCATGGAATCAACCACATCGCTACGACCAGTGGATGACCCGCCAGCAGCACCAGGCCGACAAACAGTGTCGCTGCGCAGAATAGTTGAATTCTGAATTCACGCGCAACGGCACCTATGGCCCATAGAGTTGGACCAGTGATGGAAAGCAGAACATAGGCAGGCGCCGCTATACAGAACATGGAGAACAGCGGGACTGCGTCGTTCCAGCGGTCGCCGTAGAGCAGGTGAATAACAAACTCTGCCTTGAGTGAAAGGGCGGCCGAGACAGGAAACGTGACCAGGGCCGTCAATGAAATGATGGAGGTGTAGCCGCGCCGAAGTCGATCATGGTCGGCTTGTACGCGGGAAGCGGATGAAAAGGCGACGGATTGGACCGACGACACCAGGAGTGAAGTCGGTACCCTGGAAAGGTTAGATGCCGCAGCATACGCACCCAAGGCCGTTATCCCCCATTGCCGACCGATCAAAAAACGGTCTAGATTCTCAATTCCCCAGTTCGCCAGGTTGGTGCCCAAAACCCCAAGACCAAAGCTCCTCAGTCCGGTATCTCCGCGCAGGCGGGGTCTTAGCGTGTGGTGAACCGCTGCGTAGCTCAAGACCAGAACAATAAGCGTCTGAACAAGAAAGCCTATCACCAGACTCCAAACGCCGGCACCGAGGTAGGCAAGTACCAGCGCTACCAACCCAAAGCCGATCGTATAGGCCGAAAGCTGAATCATCTGGCACTTCTTCATGTCCAGATCTCTTTGCATCAACGACACGCCCAAATTTGACATGGCCTGCAGGACGATGATCGGGCCGCAAGCGATGAGCGGCATGGCAAGTTTCGGCTCACCCAAGGCGCTGGCAATGTAGGGCGATAGAACGGTCACAACAATGCCGCTGATTATGGACAGCAAGAGAACCCATCCCAAAGCATACCCAACATCATCGTCTGTAATTGTTTCCTTTTGAACGAGTGCCGATCCTAAGCCGCTGTCGGCAAACAGCCACCCGAACCCGATCACGACAAGTACAGCCGCGTACTGTCCGAAAACCTCCGGACCGAGCATCCGGGCGAGCCATATCTGGAGCACCAGCTGAGCAACTATTTTGCCGCCAGCACCAATGGAGTTCCAGATCACTGCCTGAAAACTGCGTTTTGCCAGGTTCTGCTCCATAGTCACTTGTTTACGCTTTCGTCATTGCTCTTTGGAGCCCTGGACTGGCATCAATTTGATTTGGAATCGCCTGCAAAGCGGTCGCGATGCTCGGGCGCGATGGCCTGGATCATTTGCATTGCAAACTGATCCTGAATGGCGTACGCATTCTCAGGGACTGTATCGATGGACGAAACCCGGACCAGCATGCCATCGGGAATTCTGCCAGTCAGGGCATAACGCATCTCGGCAAGCTTCTTGTCTACGCCGCCCGTGACGTTATGGTTTCCGACCACGGTCCAGTAGGTGAGGGGCTCGTGTCGGTGTCCCAAGTTGGTATCCAGTCGGACCGTGGCGATGTGTCTGCCCGGCAGATCAATCCCGCCAGCTCGTTGGCCCAGCAGCGTAAAACCTTGCGCTGGGTAGCAAAGCTCTGGTGTGTGCAGTTGCAGTGCCTTGCTCTGGTTTGCGCCGTAGGCAATAGACAACATGATGCGATAACGTTTGCCGTTGACATAAGTGCGGCTGAGCGTTTCTGTGTAGATCATGTCGCTGGTTTGCTGGCGCTGGGGGTCCACAATTTGCGTCAGCACTTTGTGTTCCTGTTGCCAGTCGCCAAACGCTGTCGGGATCATGGTCTGCAGGTGGACTGGCGCGCGTTCACTGGCCAAAGTGATGGTGGGGCGCAGTGAGCCGGCCAGAACTGCAGACAACACCATCAGAGCGAGCAGCACCATGCTCTTCGTGGACAGCTTCATGGCGCTAGGTTCCTACAGCCTTTTGATGGCGCCGTTGACGATGGGTCTGAAAGGATTGTAAGGCGCGATCAAAGCCGATGATGAGCAAGAGTGCGCTCAAGAACAGGACCATGCCCGCAAACCCGTGCAAGAACCCTTGGCCTGCGGCATCCCCAAAGTGATAGGTAATCAGGCTGAGTGTCATGACGCGGATAACATTGGCGGTAAAGGAGATTGGCACGATCAAGATGGCCAGGCCGATGTTTCTAAACGACGATTGGCGCTGCACGACATTCAAATACAGCAGGCCAAGCGCTTCCAGCGTCAGCAAGGTGTGAAGGCCGGCGCATGCATCAGCCACCAGCAGCATGTATTGCCCAATTTGCAACGTAACGCCGTTACGGCCAATGGGGTAGCCTGCCCAGAAGAGCACTTGCTCGACTACATGCGACACCGCCATCTTCATGGGCATAGTGACGGTATCAACCACCGGGGCCGGCAGGGGTACCATGAACAGCATGAAGAACAGGGCAAACCACTGTGCCTTGACGGCCACCGTGCCGCGTTGAAGCAATAGCAGGCCCACCAGCAGCCAGATGACCGAGCCAATCTCAAAAAACAGGGTATCTTGCGTTCGACCAAGGACGTAAAGCAACAAACCAAAGACAAAGATGGGCCAGCCCCAGTTGTTGATTGGTTGGCCCTGACAGGAGGCCTCCATGGCGCGCCAGTTGCGGTAGATCAGCCAAATCGAGATCCCGAGCACGATGGGGCCATGCATCTGCTCGTCAGAGCTCCAGATGCCGGTGAACAGGTCGTACAGGCTGGGTAGGTACAAGACCGCCAAGCCCAGGATGACGGGGAGCCAGGATAGTAGCTCGGCGCGCCAGGATTTTGGGGAGGGATTGCCGAGCTTCGTTCGCAATGGCGAAGGCTTATCCATCGTTCAGCACTGAGCCCACCAGCGTCACGCCTCCTTCTTGCAAGCGGCGGGCCAGTAGGGCTACGTCGGGCATCAGGCTTTGATTCTTGCGTGCCACCATCAGCGCGGCGCCGCCGCGCGCCGAAATAATCTCTGCGTCGGCAAAGTCGCCGGCCGCCGGCGTGTCGATGATGATCACGTCAAACTGCTGGGCAGCGGCGCCCAGCAGTTGACCAAAGTCCGGGCGGCCCAATAGCTCTTGCGGGTTGGGGGCGACAGCACCCGCTGGCAAGACAGTGAGACCGGGCAGGCTGGGTACGGGCAGGGCGGCCTCCATTGCGGCGCGACCGGCCAAAATGCCAGTCAGACCTGCGCTCTTGCTCAGCTTGAACAGCGCCTGTTGGCCACTCTCGGGTGCCGCCCTCAGGTCAGCGTCCAGCAGCAAGGTTCGTTCGCCCTGCTGCGCAAAGACGATCGCCAGGTTGGCGGCAATAAAGCTGCGACCATCCCCTTTGGCGGGACTGACCACAGCCAGTACCTTGTGCAGTGGGTCGGTGTTGAACCAGCGCAGTATGAGTTGGCTGCGCACCGCGCGAAGGTTCTCGCCGGCCGGGCTAAAAGGTCTGCAGGCTGCTACCAGGCTCGCACTAAGACTGGTATCTTGTGGAGCCAGGTAGGCGTAGTCAAACTGCCGGGCTAGGGCGAAATCGATATCTTCCTTGGTCAGCAAAGCAAGGGCAATTGCCGCTGAACCAAACTGAAGCTTGTACTGCTGCTGGTGCTCCATGATGCGGTTGGCATCCGCACTGCTCAAGCGACCGGCGGCGATCAGGATGTCGCCAATGGAGCGGCGCATGCTGGTAGTCACAACGGTGGTAGTCATGCCCGCCCTCCCGGCGCCAGGCGCTTCAACCAGCGGGCGAACCACGCTTGGCGAGGGCCTGCTGCTGAGCTGATGCTGCCAAGCACCGGCATGTCCAGTGCTTCAGCCAGGTCTTGCGCTGAACGTACCCGTCGGTTGACCAGTTCAAGCATGAGCGCCAGTGCCACGCCCATCAGCGTACCCAGGAACGTGGAAACCAGCACATTGAATGAAACACGAGGTTTGGATGGCGCAGTTGGTGCGGCAGCAGCGTTGAGAACGGCGATATTGGTCTGGTTGGTCTGGCTCTCGATATTGGTTTGCGAGGCGCGCTGGCTCACCAACTCAAAGGCACGTTGGGCTGACTCAATGTCGCGGCGCAGCACATTGAGCTCATTGCGCTGTTTGTTCAAAACCAGGACGCGGGCCTTCTGGGCGCTCAGTGCACCTTGCAACTGCTGCTCCCGCTGCTTGCCGATCAAATACGTGGTTTCAATGGAGCTGGCGATCTTTCGGGTTTCTGATTGAAGCTGAGCTTTGAGGCTCGCCACCTCGGCCTCGGTGCGTTGAGTTTGTGGGTGGTTTTTGCCCAGGTTGATACCGCTTTCCGTCAACTTGGCATCGAGCCTGGCGATATCGGCCTTCAGACCATTGATCAGCGGGCTTTGCATGACTTCAGCCAGGGTGTCGGTCTTGGTGTTTTGGCGCTTGCTCTGGCTGTCGGTGGTCTGACCCTGGATGCCTGTCAGCTGACTGGAGGTCTCATTGAGCTTGGCAGTTTCAAAATCGAGGCGCTCGTCGGTCGAGGTAATCCCGTTTTGTTCCTGATAATCAGACAGGGCTTGCTGGGCTTTTTCAAGCTTGTCGCGCGCTGCCTTGGTTTGAGCTTCAAAGAAAGTCGCATATTGGCGAGCGGGAGCCAGGCGTAGTTCCAGGTTGACATTCATATAGCCCTGAGCGTACGCATTGGCCACTGCGGCAGCAAAGTCTGGATCGGTTCCGGTGTAATTGATGTTGATGACGTTGCTCTCGCGCGAGGGCTTGACGTCCAGATTTTTTTGCAGCAGGTTGGCCAGCCAGTCAATCAACTGGCCCTTGCCTTGGGTCGCCGTCCGCCACTGCTGCTGGATTGCTGCGCTGCTTTCCATATGCAGCACCTTCACAACGTCCTTTGCCACGCGATCACTGTTGATGATGTCGATTTGAGTCGCCATGTAGGCGGGAGCCATCATGCCTTGTAGCAGCATGCCGCTAACGGCGTCCGGCGATTTGACGTCGATCACGATGGCGGCGCTAGCCGTGTATTGCTTTGGCAGCAGCCGACTGACGACAAAAGTGGTGATCACCGTCGCCACCAGCGCGAGTAGCGCTACCAGGTAACGGGCGCGCAGGATGAGCAGAAATTGCTGGAGTGTCAAAACAGGCTCTCTTTGACGTAAATGACGTCATTGGGTAGTACGCGGTCGGTCAGTTGCGGTTCGATCAGTTCGACCCTGCCATCAGCGGCCTTGCGGTGCAGGCGCAGGCGCTTCTCGCTGCCACGGGCGGTCGGGCCACCACCTTGCGCCAGAGCTTGCATCACCGTCATGTCGCGCTCGATGCGGTAGGCGCCGGAGCGTTGCGCTTCTCCGTAGATATAGAAGACTGGTGCGCGATGCACGTAAATGCTGTCGCCACCTTGCACCACAATGTTGTCCTGCAATTTGTCGTCCAGGAAGATGGAGGGCAGGTCGATTTGCTTGCGAAACAGTTTGCCATTGCGTGTGCCCACAACAATGGCAATGTCGTCACCGTTGACTGTCGCGCCGCCGGCATTGGCCAACATGTCGCTCAGACGGGTATTGGCTGTTTCCAGCGGAAAACGCCCGGGGCGGTTGACTTGGCCCAACACCGAGACCTGATTGCCGCGAATCTGAACCAGGACGATGTTGACCTGGGGGTTCTGGATATAGCCGCCGCCCTGGAGGGCAGTTGCGATCTTCTTTTCAGCGACCGCAATCGACAGGCCACCGAGTTCGACAGAGCCAATCAGGGGGTAGGTGATGGATCCGTTTTCAGAGACACGAGTTTCGACTGTGAGGTCCGGGTTTTGAAATACATGAATGCGAATGGCGTCGCCCGCGCCCAACGGGTAGTCGGTATTCTGGGCCTGGACCGTAGTACACAGCAGCAGCATCAGCGTAGCCATGACGAGGCGAGGCAGTTGGTGCAAGCGCGCAATCATGAGAAGTAAGTGCCGGTTGGGTTGGTGGTCATGGTTTGTGCCTGCGGGGCCGTTAGAGCCCCGCCACGCCCTTTTCAATGGCAGTCTTCGCATCGGGCGCAAACGCCGGTTGCGCCGGCGCTGGTGCGGCTACAGGCGCAGCTACTGCTGTGCCATCAGACTTGGCGAAATCGCCCATGTACGTGACCTTCGCATCAGCACGCAATTTTTTCAGGCTCGCGGTCACAGCCTCGCTGCCGCGCCGATTGTTTAGAAACTGTTCGATGCGTGGCAAGGCCGCTGCCTCAGCCACGGG
>CAYHDD010000110.1:0-8132 GCA_964355195.1 uncultured Rhodoferax sp.
TGGCAAGCTTCCTGAGCCCGAACTCACCCACAGGTTCTACTGACGAAGCGGAAAAATAATGCGCCATTGTGCGCGATGACAACAATTTCGCTATCTTGGCCCCAATGTGAATGCGGTCGATCTGGATACATCAATTGGGAAGGTCCGCTCTGTCTTTCTCATAGTAGCGCTCGCGTGGACAACTCTAATTGTCGGTGTATTTGCGCGGGACTATTGGTCGTCTTACACGGCGATGCTTGACGTTGCGCGGGCATTCGCCAACGAAAGTTTCGGCAAGGACTTGGCCTTCAGACGTTGGGCCACTGTCCACGGAGGTGTCTATGCCACGATTACGCCTGAGTCGCCTCCCAACCCACATTTGGCTGATTTTCCAGAAAGAGACATTACCACCCCTTCTGGCAAGAAGCTGACGTTGATCAATCCGGCCTACATGATGCGCCAGGTCTATGAACCTAGTAACCGCAGTTACCTGAGTTAAAAGCCGCGCAAACCTAGCACCGACGTGGCTTGCCGCATTTTTGGCACACTCACCCAATGGGTGAAATAATTGTGCGCAAAAAAGCGGCCCTCGCGCAGGCCAGTGACGAATTCGTAGCGGTGCAAACCATGGGCGGACGCATGCACGTTCGCTGGGATCACGGGGCGCAGGCCACGCCTCATGGACAAATCGTCTACTTTGCCGAATTCCTGGCCACCGCAGGCATCTTTGATAACTGGGTCAAGAGCTGCCCGCTGCACTACACCAGCCCCAACGCCTCCAGCGTGCGCGACGTGCTGGGCACCTTGATGCTGGGCATCCTGTCGGGCTCCAAACGCTACGCCCACCTGGCCAGTATCCGAGGCGACCAAGTGGCCGCACAGGCACTGGGTTTGAACAAAATCGTCAGCGAAGACAGTGTCCGCCGTGCCCTGAGCGCCATGGACACCAAGGCCGCCCAGTCATGGATGCAGCAAGCACTCAAAGACAGCGTGATCGATGCTCTTGATCGCAATTGGATACTGGACTTGGACACCACCATTAAGTCCTTGTACGGCCATCAAGAGGGTGCCGAAATTGGCTACAACCCACACAAGCCGGGACGACCCAGTCACGCCCTGCACACCTACTGGGTGGGCAACTTGCGGCTGGTGCTGGACCTGCAACTGCGCAGCGGCAAAGAGCACAGTTCGGGCCATGGTAAGGCGGGGTTGGGCAAACTGCTCGACGAATTGGGAGAACGTGGTCTGGCAATGCTCAGGGGCGACAGCGGCTACGGCAACGAAGACATCATCGAGATCTGCGAGAAACACAATCGACGTTACCTGCTACGCCTGCGCAAAACGGCCAATGTCAAGCGACTCATCGAGAGGCTGTTCAACCGTCAGGACTGGACGCCAACCAGCCAGGCCAGCCAGGGCTGGCAAGCCATAGAGGAGCGATTGCGCCTGGCGGGTTGGAGCAAGGAGCGCCGCGTCGTGGTACTACGGCGCCCCATCAAACGCGATGTGGTGCTGACGCAAGGCAAAAAGGGTCAACAGCAAGTGCTTGCCTTGGGTTGGGACGAAGTGCAGGAGGACGCTCAGTTGTGGGAATACACCGTATTGGTCACTGACGTTGACTACGAGCTCAGCGCCATCGGGCAGCTCTACCGGGATCGGTGCGACTGCGAGAACGGCTTTGACGAGTTGAAAAACCAGTGGGGCTGGGGCGGCTTCACCACGCAAGACATGCACCGCAGCGAACTGACGGCCCGCGCTGTGGCGTTGGTCTACAACTGGTGGAGCTGGTATGTGCGGGCGGCCAATCCGCAGGCGCGGCGCGAAGCACTGACCAGCCGTCCGCTGCTACTGGCAGCGGTGGGGCGCGCCACTCACTCTGGGGGTAGAACCGAGTTGCACCTGACGCCCATGCATGCCGAGGTGGGCTTGATCAAAACGATGATCGCCAATATCCAGGCGGCAATAGCCTATGTAAGACGAGCTGCGGAGCAGTTGCCGAAAATTGATCGCTGGCGCGTCCTGCTGGGCTACATCTGCGAGCGAATTACACGTCAAACCGTCTTGCCGCCCCAGCCGCCAGCCCTCGCGGGCGTCGGGTAACTGCCGTTTTTAGGATGAATTGGGAACAATGGACGTCACTTCAAAGGCGCACATTACGAGCCTCAAACCGCTCCGGCCGGAAAATGCCCCGGATGAATGGGAGCAACACGCACTGCAGGCTTTCGCGCATGGTGAAAAGGAAGTCTCGTCCATCGAACTGATAGGCACGCAGTCCTACTTCCGATTCATGCGGCCGATGCTCGTGGAAAGTGGATGTTTGGGCTGCCATGAGAAACAGGGATACAAGGTTGGCGACATAAGAGGAGGGATCAGCGTTTCGATGCTTTGGGTTCCCTATCGCCAAAGGTTGCAGGCAGAGCAGCTCTCTCACGGTCTCGGATTCGGCACGCTCTTGATACTTGGTTTGTTCGGGATACGCTTCGCAAAAGGGCGGCTTGAAGGCGATCTAATCGGACGGCAACTCTCGGCAGAGAAGCTGCGCGAGAGCGAGGAACGCTACGTACGCGCGGTCGATGGTGCCAACGACGGTATCTGGGAGTGGTTTCCGGCGACCGGCGAAGATTATCTGTCGCCGCGCTGGAAGCAATTGCTTGGCTACGAAGATCACGAGCTTGCCAACGTTCAGGAGAGCTTCTTCAATCAAATTCACCCTGAGGACCTGGCTTCGGCGCAGGAGGCGCTGCGAGCGCATTTCGAGGAGCGCAAGTCTTACAGGGTCGAGTTGCGCCTGCGCTGCAAGGATGGAGGGTATCGCTGGTTCCTCGCGCGCGGCCAGGCCGAGTGGGATGAGCAGGGTCGGCCACTGCGTATGTCCGGATCAATTACGGACATTACCGATCAAAAGCTCGCGGAGAGCGCGCTCTCTGCCACCTTAATGCAGCTGCGCGAGCGTAACAAAGAGCTCCGATGCCTCTATGCAGTTTCAGATCTTGCTAACAATCCTCAGAAGTCCATAGCCGAAATCATGGAGCAAGCGGTCCAGCTTATACCGCCCGGCTGGCTCTATCCTGAAATCACGTGCGCCAGAATCGTTCTCGATGGCGCGGCGTACACGACGGCTACGTTCAGAGAGACACGGTGGAACTTGTCGGCCGATATCGAAGTTGATGCAAGGAAGGTCGGGGCGGTAGAAGTCTTCTACCTGGAGGAAAAGTCAGAGATTGATGAGGGTCCCTTCCAGAAGGAAGAACGCTCCCTGATTGATGATCTGGCGAGGAACTTGGGTGCCATGGTTGAGCGCAGGCGGGCGCTGGCTGCTCTGAGTGAGAGCGAATTCCGATGGCAATTCGCCGTCGAAGGCGCGGGCGGGGGTCTGTGGGACTGGGATGTGCCGAGCAGCAAAGTCTTCTTCAGCACACGCTGGAAGGAGATGCTGGGTTACACCGAAGACGAAATCGGTAACGACCTGGAAGAGTGGTCGACGCGCATCCACCCCGACGACAAGGCGCAGGCGATGGTCGATGTGCAGGCGCATCTGACCGGAGCGACGCCGTACTACATCAACGAGCATCGCGTGCGCTGCAAGGACGGCAGCTGGAAATGGATTCTTGACCGCGGTCTGGCGGTGCGGCGCGACGCCGCGGGTAAGGCGCTGCGCGTGATCGGCACCCACTCGGACATCACCGAGAGAAGCAAATCGAGCAGCGGGAGCACGAAGTAGCATCCCGGATCGAGCACGCATTGTTCGGCACCATCGCCACGGTATCCAAGATGATGGACCTGCGCGATCCCTACACCTCGGGCCATGAGCGGCGCGTAGGAGAAGTCTCCGCAGCGATCGCTGCGGAGATGGGGCTTGACGCGAACATTCAGCGCGGCCTGCGGGTGGCTGGTAACCTGCATGATGTTGGCAAGATCACGGTGCCAGCCGAGATCCTGTCCAAGCCAGGCAAGCTCTCAGCCTTGGAGTTTGAGATGATCAAAGAGCACGCAGCGCAGGGTTACGAGATATTGAAGGACATCGACTTTCCGTGGCCGGTGGCCGAGGTCGCACGCCAGCACCATGAGCGCGTCGACGGCGGCGGCTATCCGCGTGGCCTCAAGGGCGAGGAGATTGTGATGGAGGCGCGCGTTCTGGCGGTTGCCGACGTCGTGGAGGCGATGTCATCGCACCGACCTTACCGGGCTGGCGCTGGCATCGAAAGAGCTGTAGACGAGATCGAGTGTGGCCGCGGCACTGCATATGACACCAACGTGGTCGACGCCTGCCTGCGGTTGTTTCGCGACAAGGGTTATTCGATTCCGGACTAAAGCGCGCACTGAAGAAAGTCGCGTGTGGGCCCACCCCCACCGGTTCAAGCCAACGGATGACGCACATACGTCACTCACCCTCGTCGGCGTCGTTTAGACTTCAGCAGCAAGCAGATTACTTGGCATCTCTGGCCCCGCTGGGGGTGCACGGATTGCGGGCGCTGAAACTCCGCGCCCAACCCGGACCGCAAAGACAAACCATGAAACGCCGCCACTTCATCGCCAGCTCTGCTCTGCCGCTGCTGGGTTGCGAGACACACACAGACATCAGCGGCGGCTTCACCGGCGTCAATACCGAGCGCGGTCACTTGCTGCGCGAGCGCAGTTTTTGGCCAGCGCCCTCGGTGACCCGCAAGACCCAGGTCCTGATTGCTGGCGGTGGTGTTTCCGGTCTGGCGGCAGCACGCGCCTTGCACCTCAAGGGCATCGATGACTTCGCCTTGCTGGAGCTTGAGGATTCGGTGGGCGGCAATAGCCGCGCCGGCCTGGTCAACGGCATCCCTTTTCCGCTGGCGGCGCACTACTTGCCCTTGCCCAGTGACGCCGCGCCCGAGGTGCAGGATTTGCTTGAAGAACTGGGCTTGCGTCGGCGCGTTGCCGGACGCTGGCAGTACGACGAACGCCATCTCTGTCACAGCCCGCAGGAGCGCTTGTTTTTCAACGGCGCCTGGCAAGACGGCTTGCTGCCGCAGCAGGATGTCGGCGCCACCACGCTGGGGCAATACCAGAAGATGGCCCAGTTGGTGGAGCGTCTGCGCCAGCAGGCGCGCTGGACGATTCCGAGCGCCGGGCGACCACTCCAGAGCGTGCAGCTCGAACTGGCGACACAGACCTTTGCCAGCTACCTTGACCAACAAGGTCTGAACGACCCGCACTTGCGCTGGTATCTGGACTACTGCTGCCGCGACGATTACGGCGCCGATAGCCGCGGCGTGTCGGCCTGGGCCGGTATTCATTACTTTGCCAGCCGCCACGGCTTCAGCGCGCCCGGCGCGCAGTCACAGGAGCGCGAAGCGGTGCTGACTTGGCCCGAGGGCAACGCCTGGCTGACGCGACGCATGGCGGCACCACTGCAAGAGCGGCTGCACTGTGACCGTGTCGTGCTGCGCATTGAACGTGTCAAGCATGGTGTCGAGGTGGACGCCTTCAATGCGCTCACACAATCGCTGGAACGCTGGCAGGCGCAACGCGTGGTGGTGGCCTTGCCCATCATGGTGGCCGCACGCGTGCTGCAAGACCCGCCGAGCTTCATGCGTGAAGCCACAGCGCAGATCCGTTACGCGCCGTGGCTGGTCGCCAACATCCACATTCACAGCGCGCTGCATGATCGCCCCGGCCCGGCACCGAGTTGGGACAACGTGCTGTACGGCGCACCCGGTCTGGGTTATGTGGACGCCCGGCATCAAGACCTGCACAGCGTGCCCGGCGCCACGGTGCTCACCTACTACCGCGCGCTGGGGGATGTGCCTGATGGGCGCCGCCTGCTGCTGAACCGTCACTGGTCGGGCTGGCGCGACGACATCCTGGCCGAGCTGTCAGTCGCGCACCCCGATCTGGCGCGCAAGACCAGCCGAATTGACATCACGCGACTGGGCCATGCCATGGCCATCCCCGTGCCACTCCAGACAGGGCAGCAGCGCATGCAAGTGCCATCCATCCATCGCCTGAGTTTTGCGCACAGCGACTGGGCTGGCTATTCGGTGTTTGAAGAGGCGTTCACGCTCGGACACAGGGCCGCGGTGTAACCCTGCCTGTGCCCGCCACCGGCCGCCGTGATGGTGGCGTTCAGCCGCCTTTGGCCTTGGTTTTTTTCGGCCGACCTGTTATGGCGGAAACAGCCGTCAGGGCGTTCATGAAGACGGCATCAGGTAGCGCTGCCAGGGCTTTTATACCGGCCCGAATCAACTCGCTTTTTTTGACCATTCGCATCAGTCTTGCCGCGCGCTGCTTGAGCTCCTGAAGAACGGCGTGCTCTGTCTTGGGAATCGTGAAGCTGTCACGCATGATCTTGGGTTTCTTGACCTTGGCCGGTTTTGCGGGCTTCGCCGTCATGGGCTTGACGCTGGCATCGGGTTCGGTCTTTGGCACCAGCTTCTGAGCAACGCCTGAGCCTGGACTGGCGGGCTTGGCCGGCGCGTTGGCAAGCACTTTGGGTGCTTTCACGGAGGCCGATTTGGTCGCCACAGTTTTGACGGGCGCAACCGGGACAGAAGCCGCTGGCATGGACGCAGCAGCGCTGACCTTGGCTTTTGCGGCTGCGGGAGCGGCTCTGCGCGGCTTGGCCGCCTTCGTCGGAACGGGTTTTACGGGTGCGGTTGCCATCATGAAGTCCTTCACAAAAAGATACCTTGCAGTTTAGACTTGCTGATCAGCCAGCGTCAATGGAGAGTAAGGTCTGAGCGCTGGCGTCCAACTGACAAAAGTCAAAGGTCGATTGGTTGTGGCGGTCCCGCGCGCGGATTGCTATAGTTCAACGCTGCCCTTACGGAGATGAGACTCATGACCGACAAGAAAGCCACACCAGGCCCAGCCGATATGAGCGGGCCATCGGCCACCGCAAGACCCGCTCGCCGGGCCAGCCCAAAGCCCCCACCAAGACCGCAGCTTGCCGTCGCTGCCAAACGCAGCAAAACGGTGGCCGTCGGCGCAGCCGTGCGGCGTACCGCGCAGGGCGACACGACGGGCGCCACGAGCGCCAGCGGAATTGAGAGAAAGCTTGTCAGAAAAAAACTCGATGCCGCACAGGGCCTGCAACAAAACGCGCTGAAAGACATTTTGCGACACACCGATGACAAGGCCTCAGCGCTCAAGGCTCTGCTCGCGGGAAGTTCACCAGACGACGTGGCCGCCATTCGGGAAATGCTGCTGGAAGATCCGCAGCTGACGGGTGGCAAAGGCACAAAGCCGGATGAGGAACTGAACCGCGACTGGCGTAGCGGGGCCTACCCCTACAAGAATCTGCTGTCGCGCAAGAACTACGAAGCGCAAAAGTACAAATTACAGGTGGAGTTGCTCAAGCTGCAACTATGGGCCAAGGAAACCGGCCAGCGCATCGTGATCCTGTTTGAGGGGCGCGACGCAGCTGGCAAGGGCGGCGCCATCAAGCGTTTCATGGAGCACCTTAACCCGCGCGGCGCACGTCTGGTTGCTTTGGAGAAGCCGACCGACATGGAGCGCGGCCAGTGGTACTTTCAGCGCTATGTGCAACACCTGCCAACGGCTGGCGAGATCGTCATGTTCGACCGTTCCTGGTACAACCGCGCCGGCGTCGAGCGCGTCATGGGTTTTTGCAGCGAGAAGCAATACCAGGAGTTCATTCGCCAGGCGCCCCAGTTTGAACGCCAACTGGTGCAAAGCGGCGTTCATCTCATCAAGTTCTGGTTTTCGGTCAGCCGCAAGGAACAGCGCCGCCGTTTCAAGGAGCGCGAGATTCACCCGCTCAAGCAGTGGAAGCTGAGTCCGGTTGATCTGGCATCACTGGACAAATGGGATGACTACACCAAGGCCAAGGAGGCCATGTTCTTCGAGACCGACACCGCCGATGCGCCCTGGACCGTCATCAAGTCGGACTGCAAGAAGCGCTCGCGCATCAACGCCATGCGCTACGTCCTGCACAAGCTTCCCTACGTCAACAAGGACCTGACCCACATCGGCGCGTTGGACCAGTTGCTGGTCGGCCGCGCTCACATCGTCTACGAGCGCGGCGAGCACCCGGGTGGTGCAGTCTTGTAGGGTTCAGGCTTGCGCCGCGTCTGGCGCAACAATGCTGCGGTAGGCGTGCCAGCTGGCGTGCCCAACGACCGGCCCGGCCAGCAGCAAGCCGGCGAAATAGGGCACCATGG
>CAYHDD010000111.1:0-8049 GCA_964355195.1 uncultured Rhodoferax sp.
GGCATCCAGTTCAGTGGTATTCGGCAGACCTTCACAACGCGCAATACGCACTTGCCAGACCGACAAGTGGCGATCAAACTGGTCAACGGTCCCTTTTCAAAACTGGAGGGAGAGTGGAATTTCAGACCACTTGGAGATAACTCGCAGCGTGCCTGCCGTGTCGAACTGATACTTCACTACGGCTTCAATAACGCAGCCCTGAGCAAGATGGTGGGACCGGTGTTCGACAAGATTGCGCACAGCATGGTTGACGCCTTCGTCAAGCGTGCGACGCAAGTCTATGGCGAGTGAAATACGCCTCACCGTGAGCGTCGCCTATTCCGCGGCGCCGCGCGAGGTATGCGCGGTGGAGTTGACGCTGGAACCGGGCAGCACGGCAGGGCAGGCTTTGCTGGCGAGTGGTTTCATGCAGCGTTTCCCCGAACTCGACCGGCAACCCTTGGACATCGGAATCTGGGGCCACAAAGCAGACTTGCGGCAAGTCCTGCGTGAGGGCGACCGGATCGAAATCTACAGAGCGCTTCGTGTGGACCCGAAAGTCGCGCGACGCCAGCGCTTTGCAAAGCAAGGCACTCGCGGCGCCGGACTGTTTCTCAAGAAACGCCCTGGCGCCAAGCCAGGCTACTAGGTGCGGCTAGTTGCAGTTCGATTCAATGATCTCTTCCAGCCGAGTCAGTTCAGCTGCACGCGCCGACGCATCAAGGATCTCGGGTTCACCCTTTTCATTCAGTTTTGCCATACGGCGCCCGGAATCAAGGCCTGCTTTGGCAGCCTTCGCACGCTGGCAATTGTCCGCCCTTGCTTTCGTCGCCTTTTCCTCTTCAAGCTTGCGCTTGCTGATCTCAAGCTCTTGCAACTGCCTCTTCTTGTCCTGCAATCCCTTGTCAACCGGGGCGGCGCGCGTCAGACTGGCGGCGGCTTGCGGCTCCACCGCTGTCAGCTTGAGCGCTGGGCGCATGAGAATACTGCGCTCTGGAATTTCCGGCGGCGGCGGGCGATCACTGAAGACCTTGCGGCCATCCTTGTCGAGCCACTGCCAGTGCGCCGAAACAGCCATCGACACGGTGCAAGCCAGGATCGCAAACAAAGGCATTCTGTAATTCATGGCGCGAGTTTAGCGCGGACTCTCGGCTTGCATCAGAACCCGAGTGGCTGGGTACAATCGACCATTTGGAGCTTAAGAATATGCGCCTTATCGGCAAAGCGCTCACCTTCGACGATGTCTTGCTGGTCCCAGCGTACTCACAGGTCCTGCCCAAGGACACCTCGCTGGCAACCCGATTTTCCCGCAATATCGCATTGAACCTGCCGTTGGTGTCAGCCGCCATGGACACCGTGACTGAAGCCCGTCTGGCGATTGCCATTGCCCAGGAGGGCGGCATCGGCATCGTGCACAAGAACATGACGGCGCAAGAGCAGGCCGCGCAAGTCGCCAAGGTAAAGAGATACGAGTCTGGCGTGCTGCGTGACCCGGTGGTGATCACGCCTCAGCACACCGTGCGACAGGTCATGGATCTATCTGAGCAACTCGGCGTATCAGGTTTTCCTGTGTGTGATGCCGGCAAGGTCGTGGGTCTGGTGACCGGTCGTGATCTGCGCTTCGAAACCCGCTACGACTTGCCTGTCAGTCACATCATGACTCCACGCGGCAAGTTGGTGACCGTCCCCGATGGTACTACCCTGGAACAAGCCAAAGTCTTGCTCAATCAGCACAAGATTGAGCGCCTGCTGGTGGTCAACGACGCTTTTCAGCTCAAGGGCCTTATCACGGTCAAGGACATCACCAAGCAAACCAGTTTCCCCAGTGCAGCGCGTGATGCCCAGGGGCAGTTGCGCGTAGGTGCCGCAGTGGGGGTTGGCGAAGGCACGGAGCAGCGCGTCGAGGCTTTGGCGCGTGCCGGCGTTGACGCCATCGTGGTGGACACGGCACATGGTCACAGCCACGGGGTCATCGAGCGCGTGCGCTGGGTGAAACAGAACTACCCTCACATCGATGTCGTTGGCGGAAACATTGCGACCGGCGCAGCAGCCATCGCCTTGGTGGAGGCGGGCGCTGACGCCGTCAAGGTTGGCATTGGACCGGGTTCCATTTGTACGACCCGCATCGTGGCCGGTGTTGGTGTACCACAGATCATGGCTATCGACAGCGTTGCCAGGGCGCTCAAGGGCAGCGGGGTCCCGTTGATTGCCGACGGTGGCATTCGCTTTAGCGGAGACATATCCAAGGCACTGGCGGCTGGCGCCAGCTCGGTCATGATGGGCAGCATGTTTGCCGGAACCGAGGAGGCGCCCGGTGAAGTGATCCTGTTTCAAGGACGCAGCTACAAGAGCTACCGAGGCATGGGCAGCTTGGGCGCCATGCAACAGGGCAGCGCTGACCGCTATTTTCAGGAATCCACCAGCGGCAACCCGAACGCGGACAAGCTGGTGCCGGAAGGCATTGAGGGCCGGGTTCCGTACAAGGGCTCGATGGTCGCCATCGTGTTTCAGATGGCCGGGGGCGTGCGTGCCAGTATGGGTTACTGCGGCTGCGGCACGATCGAAGCCTTGCAAGATCAGGCAGAATTCGTTGAGATCACGACTGCCGGAATTCGGGAGAGCCACGTTCACGATGTGCAGATCACCAAAGAAGCGCCCAACTACAGGTCCGAATGATGGTCTTCGCGGCCACCTGCACTGACAGAAAAATGCATCAAAAGATTCTTATCCTTGACTTTGGTTCCCAGGTTACGCAACTGATTGCCAGACGCATCCGCGAGGCACACGTCTATTGCGAAGTTCATCCCTGCGACGTGAGCAACGACTGGCTACGTGCCTATGCCCGCGATGGCAAACTGCGCGGCATCATCCTGTCCGGCAGTCATGCCAGCGTGTACGAAGAAAGCACCGACAAAGCGCCTCAGGCGGTATTCGAGTTGGGCGTGCCGGTGCTGGGGATCTGCTATGGCATGCAGGCCATGGCGCATCAACTCGGCGGCCTGGTGCAGAGCGGCCACCGCCGTGAGTTTGGTCACGCCGACGTGCGAGCGCACGGACACACCCAGTTGCTGGACGGCATTCAGGACTACGCGACGTCCCTGGGGCATGGCATGCTGCAGGTGTGGATGAGCCACGGCGACAAGGTGACGGAGTTGCCGCACGGCTTCAAGCTGATGGCTTCGACCGACAGTTGCCCGATCGCTGGCATGGCCGACGAAGAAAGGCGCTTTTACGGCGTCCAGTTCCACCCGGAGGTGACCCACACCAAACGCGGCGCCGCGATCCTGGAACGTTTTGTGCTGGATATTTGTTCTACCCGCCCGGACTGGATCATGGGTGACTACATCGCCGAGGCGGTGCAGCGAATCCGCGACCAGGTCGGCCAGGAGGAAGTGATTCTCGGTCTCTCCGGCGGTGTCGACTCGTCTGTGGCTGCGGCTCTGATTCACCGTGCCATTGGTGAGCAACTGACCTGCGTGTTTGTTGACCACGGCTTGCTGCGTCTCAATGAGGGCGACCTGGTGATGGCCATGTTCGTGGGCAAGTTGCACGCCAAGGTGATTCGCGTTGATGCCGCAGATCAGTTCTTGAGTCAGCTGGCTGGCGTGACTGATCCGGAGGCCAAGCGCAAGATCATTGGCCGCGAATTTGTCGAAGTCTTCAAGGCAGAGGCAGCCAAACTCAAGGGCGATCAGTCGCGCCATGTCGCCTGGTTGGCGCAGGGAACGATCTACCCGGACGTGATCGAGTCCGGTGGCGCCAAGAACAAGAAGGCAGTCGTCATCAAGAGCCACCATAACGTGGGGGGGCTGCCGGAGCAGTTGGGCCTGAAGTTGCTGGAGCCCTTGCGCGAACTGTTCAAGGACGAGGTGCGCGAACTCGGTGTTGCGCTCGGTCTGCCGCACGCCATGGTCCACCGTCATCCCTTTCCGGGGCCGGGCTTGGGTGTGCGTATTCTGGGTGAAGTCAAGAAGGAGTATGCTGATCTTCTGCGTCAGGCTGACGCCATTTTCATCGAAGAACTTCATAATTTCATCGACGAGGCCAGTGGTAAGAACTGGTATGAGCTCACCAGCCAGGCTTTCACGGTCTTCTTACCGGTCAAGAGTGTAGGGGTCATGGGTGATGGTCGCACCTACGACAACGTGGTCGCGTTGCGTGCGGTGCAAACCAGTGATTTCATGACCGCGGATTGGGCTGAACTGCCCTACGCGCTATTGAAAAAAGTATCCAGCCGTATCATCAACGAAGTGGGCGGCATCAACCGCGTAACCTACGATGTATCAAGCAAGCCGCCAGCGACGATCGAGTGGGAGTGATCCCCAGCTCGTTCTTGCCGCACTGAAGGAGTCGTCCCATGTATTTGCCCCCCCAGTTCAAATCCACTGATCCGCAAGACGCGTTGCGCTTGATGCGCAGTCATCCCTTGGCCAGTCTGATCAGCGTGGATGACGTTGGTCTACCCTTTGTCACGCACTTGCCACTGCATCCTCAGCAGGACGCAGAGCAGTGGGTCTTGTTCGGTCACTGTGCCAAGGCCAATCCGCATTGGCGCTACCTTCAGGCGCGACCGCAGGCAATGGTCACTTTCCTTGGGCCCCACGCCTATCTTTCGCCTGCCGTTTACCCAGATCTGACGCGGGTGCCGAGCTGGAACTACCTGGCGCTGCACTGCACAGTGCAAGCGACCCTGATTGAAGACCCGATACAGAAAGACCAGCTGTTAAAGAAGCTGATCTCCGACCATGAACCCGCCTACGCGGAGCAGTGGCGTGCGATGGACGAAGATTTCGCAAGGAAGATGTTGGGTGCGATTGTTGGTTTTGAGTTGCGTGTGACGCAATGGCAATGCAAGCTAAAGCTCAACCAGCATCGCCCCGAGTCGCATGCGGCGATGGCGGCAGCCTACGCAGCGGGTGATGACAATCAACGGGCTGTGGCGCTTTGGATGGAGCGCCTGGGTCTGCTCAAGGGCAACGCGTCGACCGATGTCTGACAGCGACTTCATGCAGCTGGCGCTGGCGCTGGCGCGCGCGGCAGCGGCGGCTGGTGAAGTGCCGGTCGGCGCAGTCGTGGTACGTGCCGGGCAGGTTGTAGCCACCGGGAGCAACGCACCGATAGCGCTCAGCGACCCCAGTGCTCACGCCGAAATCCTCGCCTTGCGCTGTGCTGCCCTGGTCTTGGGGAACTACCGCCTTGTTGACTGTGAACTGTTCGTCACCTTGGAGCCATGTGCCATGTGCGTGGGCGCCATGTTGCAGGCGCGCCTCAAGCGCGTCGTGTTTGGCGCCAGCGACCCCAAGACCGGCGTGGCCGGCTCTGTGCTGGACCTGTTCGCCATTGCGAAGCTCAATCACCAGACAGCGGTGCAGGGCGGCGTACTGGCCGACGAGAGTGCAGTGCTGCTACAGGAGTTCTTTAAACATCGTCGGCGCTCGGCGCAGCGCGCCAATCTCGACGAGCTCGCAGACCTGTCGGAGAACAGATCGACAGCACGAGCGCGCCAGGAAACCTAAGTTTATGAGCAAGCATATTTACGTCTTTTCCCCTTCAGGCGCGGTGCGCGACAAAGCGGCTTTCAAACGCGGCGTGGCCCGCTTGAAGGCACTTGGCCACACGGTTGAAATCGACGTGGCGGCGCTGACTAGTCAGCAGCGTTTTGCAGGCGACGACGCCACTCGATTGGCTGCCATCCACCGTGCCTGCGCGAGTCGCGCCGATGTCGCCCTGATTTCCCGTGGTGGCTACGGTTTGACGCGCATTCTGCCAGGCATCCAATACAAGAAGGTGGCTCGCGCGATTGAAAAGGGCATGCTGTTTGTCGGTATCAGCGATTTCACGGCGTTCCAGAGTGCGGTGTTGGCAAAGACGGGTGCCATCACCTGGGCGGGTCCGGCCCTGTGCGAGGGCTTTGGTGTCGGCGGCAAGCCAGATGAGCAGCATAGCAGTGATGCCCACGCGCCTGTGCCGGACGACATCATGGAGGCTTGTTTTGATGATTTGCTTAGTGGCCGGGGGGAGGGCGCTGGCTGGAGCCAACATCGTGACCCGGAGCGTGTCAACGCCGAATTCCGCACCAGGGAGTCAATACTGTGGGGCGGTAACTTGTCTGTGCTCACCTCCTTGCTGGGCACACCCTACTTTCCGCAGGTCAAGGCAGGCTTGCTGTTCTTGGAAGATGTGGCTGAGCATCCCTATCGAATTGAACGGATGCTGACCCAGTTACTGCATGCCGGCGTTTTAGGGCGCCAGCGAGCGATCATCTTTGGGCAATTCACAGAGTTCACCCTGACGCCGCATGACCGTGGCTATGGTTTGTCGACCGTTCTGAGCTGGTTGCGCCGACAAATTCGGGTCCCGGTGTTGACCAATTTACCCTATGGACATGTAGCCACCAAGATCGTGTTGCCGGTGGGTGCGAAGACTCAATTGCTGGTCGAGAACCGCGAGGTGATGCTGTTTTGGGGAGCTGGCGGACGGTCCGCGGATATGCCCTAAACTCTAGAGCATTTGAAGCAAAAAAGTAATCTCGAATGAGCGTTCACGCGACCGTCGTATTTACCGATCTTTTCGGTAGCACCAGTGTCTACGAGGCGTTGGGAAATGTGCAGGCGACGCATGCGGTGACACAGGTCACGAACTGGATTGCCGAGGTCATTGCGACCCACGGTGGGCGCGTGGTCAAGATGTTGGGGGACGGGGTGCTGGCCTTGTTCCGCGACCGTCGTTCGGCCATTACCGCGGTGGTTGAAATTCAACGGCAGCACCAGGGCCGCATGGCCAATGCCGCCCCCAACTACCGATTGCCCATTCGCATTGGATTGGCCACTGGAGACGTTGAGATTGTCGCGGGCGACTGTTACGGCGATGCCGTGAATGTGGCGGCCAGATTGAGCGACCTTTCTGGTGCCAACCAAATCTGGACCAATCATACTGCTCTGGAGGGCATGAACGAGGCCGAAGGTGTGCGATTTCGGGTCTTGGGTCCGATTGGCATCCGTGGGCGTGCCGAGCCCTGCATGGTTTACCAGGTCGATTGGGAGGATGACGCACCTTCTTCATTGTTGACGATGCAGTCTGATGTTGTGCCGCTGTTTGATCCGTCGCAGGTGGACAGCTTGGGGGCACAGATCGAGTTGCGCTGGAAGGATGTGCAGAAGTCTTTCCGGTCTTTTGATTTGCCGATTCACATTGGTCGGCTGCGGCAGGCTGAATTTGCGGTGGAGGACCCAAGAGTATCACGCACGCACGCTCGAATTGATTGGCGGAACGGCAGCATGATTCTGGTCGACCTGAGCTCGTATGGTTGTTGGCTTCGTTTCGCGTCTGATGGCACCGATCTGCCGCTGCGTCGCGAGGAGTGCGTCCTGCACGGCCAAGGCGAAATCTCACTTGGCTCGTCGTTTGCCGACCCGAGCGCTCCGATCGTTCAGTTTTCTGTGTCTTTGCCGGTGTTGTGAGAAATGTTCCCGCTCGTAGTATCGATTGGTTAACATAATATACATCGTATGAAGTACGAGATGCAGCAGTCAGAGCGTCTTTTGCCCCAGCGATGCCTTGACATACCCCGCAATCAGATCCATCACATCAGTTCGATCCACTGCCTTGGCAAAGTCAATCGCAGCCAAGCCCAGATCATTCTTTAGACTCGGGTCGGCGCCGGCTTCGAGCAGGAACTTTGTGGTGTCAAAACTGCCGTAGCGCGCCGCCATCATCAGCGGCGTCGTTCCGTTCGGTGACGCCGCGTCGATATAGGCGTGATGATCCAGCAGCAAGCTCATGACGGCCAGGTGTCCGCCGCTCGCGGCGTAATGCAGCGGCGCCCAGCCGGGCTTGTTGACGTCGGCACCGAGCTCTATCAGTTGCAGGCAAATCTCGGTCAACCCCTTTAACGCCGCCAGCATCAGTGGGCTCTCATCATTCATAGTACGCACTTCGACCTTGATTTTTGGCGCAGACAACAAGGCTGCGACGGCCTTGAATGATGAGTCCCTTATTGCGCCAAACAGACCATGCTCGGCCTTTGGGCTCAACGTATTTGGATCAAACCCGCGGTTCAGGAGTGCGCCG
>CAYHDD010000112.1:0-8038 GCA_964355195.1 uncultured Rhodoferax sp.
GAAGATCGACGGCCTGTTCTTCACCGGCTCGTACGCCACCGGTGCACGCATCGCGCAGGCGCTCGGGCCGCGTCTGGTCAAACTGCAACTCGAACTGGGCGGCAAGGACCCGACCTACGTCTGCGACGACGCCCATGTGCAGAACGCTGCCGAGTCGCTCGCCGACGGTGCCATGTACAACACCGGGCAAAGCTGCTGCTCGGTCGAACGCGTCTATGTGCACGAGAAAATCTATGACGCTTTCGTGCCCGCTTTCGTGCAGACGGTGAAGGGCTTCAAAGTCGGCGACCCGCGCGCCGAAGACAGCTACATCGGTCCGCTGACACGCGCCCCACAGGTGACTGTGCTGGAGGCGCAGGTGGCAGACGCTTGCGCCAAGGGTGCCACGCTGCTGTGTGGCGGCAAGCGCATCTCCGGACCAGGCAACTGGTATGAGCCGACGGTCTTGTCGAACGTCGATCACAGCATGGAGCTGATGCGTGAAGAGAGTTTCGGCCCGGTCATCGGCATCCAGAAAGTCGCCGATGACGCCGAAGCACTGCGACTCATGAACGACACGCGCTACGGTCTGACGGCCGGTGTCTTCACGCCCGACGCGGCCCGCGCCAGGGCGCTGCTGGCACAGGTCAACGCTGGCAGCGTTTACTGGAACTGCTGTGACCGCGTCAGCCCGCGCCTGCCCTGGAGCGGCCACGGCGACTCGGGCGTCGGCCTGACGCTGTCGAAGTACGGCATCCAGACCTTCACCCGGCCCAAGGCCTGGCATTTGCGTCAGGCATGATGGCGCGCAGCCAACGGCTCGCGCTGTTTGACCTCGACAACACGCTGCTCGATGGCGACAGCGATGTCTTGTGGTGTGACTTTCTGATCGAGCAGGGCTTGCTGGAGTCTGCCAGTTTCACCGCGCGCAACGCCGACATGGATCTGCGCTACCGCGCCGGCACCGTGGGCCCGGAGGAGTTTGCCAACTTCTACGTCGGCACCTTGGCCGGACGCACACCAGCGCAGTGGGAAGCACTACGCCAGCAGTTTCTGACGAGCGTCGTCGTGCCCCGCATCGGTCAGGCCGCGAGGGACCTTGTGCAGCGCCACCGCGACGCGGGCGATCTGGTCGTCATGACCACCGCAACGAATCGCTTTCTGACCGAGCTGACCGCGGCCCACTTCGGCATCGAACACCTGCTGGCGACCGAACCGGAACTGGCGGGCGATCAATTCACCGGCCGCACCTGCGGCACGCTCAACATGCGTGAAGGCAAGGTGGTACGCCTGCTCGAGTGGCTAGTTGCGCGAGGTCTGGGCCTTGCGACCCTTGACAGCACCGCCTACAGCGACTCCATCAACGATCTGCCCTTGTTGCAGGCAGTCAACCAGGCGGTAGCAGTGAACCCGGACGCCAAGCTGTTGGCCCAGGCGCAGGCGCGTGGCTGGCAGGTGATGCAGCTGGTACGCTGACGGACATCCAACTTCAGTTTCAAGTTGAGGACAAGAGCTGGCCCGCTGCGTGTGGATCAGGCCTGTCCCGCAAGGCCGCCTTCACCCAGAACTGCGACTGATATTGACGACTGAAACCCGCTAAACCTGCAGGCGAGAGCTTCAGATGGATTCGCGCTGTGCTTTGCGCATCTGCCAGCCACTCGTTCGGCTTGAATAATGGATCGTGGCCACTGCCCCCAACCAGAACCGCTCCATTCTTTTCAGAAAGTCCTGGCTCAACTCATCAACGGTCAAACTGTGAAATATGATGCGCACGTTGAGAGCTGCACCATGAACACTTCACCCTCAGACTTCGGACAACAAATCGACGCCTTTCTGCGCTTGGCAGGCAAGCAGGCGATCACCAATCCGACCCCGACCGCATTCGTGCAGTGGTTCACGTTGACCGTGCCGCGTGCTCTGCCAGCCTTCCTGACGCAGCTCACGGTGCCGCCCGAGGAGGTCGGCCTGTTCTTGCGCACGGCAGCTCTGAGTTTGTACGCCGACCTGCCCATGTCGGGTCACGACCTGCACCCCGTCGGCAAGGTCAAACAAGGCCGCAATGACCCCTGCGACTGCGGCTCAGGCAAGAAGCACAAGCTTTGTTGCAGTGCGCTCGACATGCCGTCGCTGTTTGGCAATCTCAACCTCTTGCGCTATGTACTCGACGGCTATCCGCAGTCCAGGCTCGGTGAGGTCAGTACCAGCAAGGCGAGCATCGACGCGGTCGCAGACACCGCCTACCAGTGGCTGCACGCAGATGACCTGCGTCGGGCCAGCGCCTTGCTGGAGCCGTACTTCTTGGGCGCTGAGCCGCTGCCGGCGCGGTTGGCGCCGTTGTTCAATCTGCTGATGGACTGCTGGCTCGACCTTGGCGAGATCGAGAAGCGCGAGCGGCTGATCACCGCCGTTCTGGAGCGCGGTGACCGCACGATCAAGAGCGATGCCTGGCAGCGGCGTACCACCATGCTGGCTGACCAGGGCGATCACGCCGGTGCCTGGCGCGCCTTCAAACAGGCCACCGAGTTCAATCCAAACGACCCGGCGCTGAGCTTTCTGGAGGTAACGACCTTGACCAGCGAAGGCCGCGTCAACGAGGCCAAATTGCGAGCGCAATGGTGGGCCACGTTCTTGAGCAAACAACGTGACCCACGGCTCGCGGATCTGATCGAACGATTACGCCAGATGGCCACCGATCCGCATGCCGGGCTGCTGGGTGTGGCGACAGAAGCCAACCCCGACTTGCAACGTCTGCGTGATCTGTTTTTGACGGCGCCCGCCCCGGCGGTGCGGCACCGCTTCGAAGTCTTCGTTGACGAGGATGAAGACGGAGTGCGCCACAGCAGCGCATCAGAGTTTGTGCCGGACGCCGCTCTGAGCAAATTGGAGAAGCGCTGGCGCAAAGTGTTCCCGCAGGTCAAACCGAGCCTGACGGTGGTGCACAACGACGCCGAGGAAGTGTGGGACACGGCTGCGCAATGGTTGGCGTTGCTGGAGAAAGCGCCTGACTTGTGGTTCAGCTTTGATGTGCTGGACGATCTGATCATGGCTGTGGACACCGTCGGCTGGGCTGGCGTCGAAGAACGCCTGCTGGTTCCGATGGCCGAGCGCGTCGCTGAGCAACTGCGCCTGACTCTGGAAAAGCGCTCATCCGGTCCGGTGCAATGCCCGTGGGGCGTCATGGACCATCGACCGGTTCTGCGGCCGATTGCTCACCTGGCCTTCATTTGTCTGGAGACTGGGAATTGGCAGCGCTTTACCGAGCTGGCCCAGTGGCTGGTCTTTGAACTCAACCCGAACGACAACCACGGCCTGCGTGCCGACTTGTCAAGTGCCTACGTGCGCTTTGAACGCTGGACCGACGTATTGGCTCTCAGCGAACACTACCCGAGTGACGTGCAGCCGACGCTCGCCCTGAACGCGGTGCTGGCAACACTGGCCTTGGGCGAGAACACAAAAGCTCAGGCACTGGCAAGGCGTGCCAAGAAGGCTTACCCAGTGGCGGTCAAGATGCTGCAAGAGACCGCGCTCAAGCCGGTGAAGGCGGACGGTGATTTTGGCATTACGCTGGGCGGCAAATACGAGGCCTGGCTCTACGCAAGTGAGCTATGCGAATTCTGGGAACGACAAAATGCACTGGCCTGGCTGCGTGAGGTATTGAAGTCGCCCCGAGGGAAAGCGAAGCTGCGAACCCCCACACAGCCCTCGTTGTTCTGAAGCGCCACACCCAGAGCGCAGCGGCGCCGGGTTGGTCAGAGTGAAAAAAGGCCTTGCAGATTTCGCCAGGAATGCACCGTCGCGCCGTCGCGTCGCATGTTGTCATCACCGCCGTAAACCAGTTGGGCTGGTAGGGACGCATCGCCTGCATAGCGCGTCCACTTGTTCAGTCCACTCAGAAAATCAGTATGAAAGGTCTGCCCGGATTTGATTTCGACCGGTTGCAGCCTCTCGCCTTGCTCAATCAGCACATCGACCTCATCTCCGGTGTTGTTACGCCAGAAATACAGATTGGATAGCAGACCCTGGTTGTAGCGTTGCTTGAGCAGTTCGCTGATCACCCAGTTCTCAAACAGCGCACCGCGCGCCGAGTGGATGGCCAGATGGCCCGCGTCTGCAATGCCCATCAAATAGGCGGCCAGTCCCGTGTCATGAAAATACAGCTTGGGCGTTTTCACCAAGCGTTTGCCAAAATTGCGGTGGTGTGGTTGCAGCAAAAATACCACGTAGCCCGCCTCCAGCACCGACAACCAGGCGGCAATGGTTTTGTGCGTCACGCCGCAATCGACACGTAGGGCTTGTCGGGGAACGTAGTTTGGGCGAGCGTAGTCTTGCCGGACTGACGCGGCCCGGTGATCGCCAAAATGGGATAACCCCGTGCCAGGATTTGCAGTGCAGATGTGGCTTGACGCGAGATCATTTGTACGAAATGGGAATTGAAATACCGAATTGCAAAAACCTGTTGCGTCGTCGTGCCACAAATGACCCATTGCCGCAGAGAAATCGGCTTGGTCCTGGGCTTCAAGTTTCGCCGGGTACGCACTCGATGAGGTGCGGGGGCGCAGCTCCGTTTCTTGAGTTCAGGACGTCAAAGCAGGGAGTTCTACGAGGGTATGTGGCAGTCCCTGAATGACAGTGGGCACTGGGAGGGCGAATTGTGGAACCGGCGCCGCCGCAGCACGTTGCTTACTGCACAACAAACTGCCCCATCAAGCCGAGATCCTCGTGGTTCACCATGTGGCAGTGGTACATGTACGGATAGTTCGAATCCGCCGCCTCGCCGAACCGTGCGACAAAGGTCACGGTCTCGTTGATCGGGACATAGAAAGTGTCTTTCCAGCCCTGCTCGTAGGCCTTGACGGCGCTTGCACTGCCGTTGCGCGCCACCATCTTGAACTGCACGCCGTGGATGTGAAACGAGTGACTGAAGATGTTGCCGCCATTGACCGTCCAGGACTCGGTCGTGCCCAGAGCCACCGACTGGTTGAGCATCCAACGCGGGCTCCGGGTGGGACAAAATTGGACAAAGCGGCCAGCCACAGACGTCGCACGAGCTAACGTCGTCCCACTCGCAATCCATGCACGGGTAACCCGTCTGCACCATGGCCGCACTGACCACCGCGGGCAAGCGCTGCATCAGCTCGCCAGCGTCTTCAAAAAAGGCATCCCAGTGCGAACCCGGTAAGTGTGCCGCATCGGCAGACTCGGAGACAAAGGTCGAGGCGGGTCAGGGCAAGTCTGGTAATACAGTTGCTTTTGCTTTGGGTTCGACCAGGGCTGGCGCGTCTTGCTCAATCACTTCGCGCCGGATCAGGGCTTCTAGCTGATTGTCAAACCGGATGCCAATGTAATCGGGTCCGACCAAGGTCACCGTACCGGCGCCATGTTCCGTGTGCTCGATGTGGCGGCCCACCGTCAATTCATTTGTGTTCATGTCGGCCTCGATGTGTGAGAAGGCCAGCATAAGCCCCGAGTGGCTCAAAAAGTGAGCTTCAGGCGGAGCTTGGTGTCGCTGCGTTGTAAATTTTCACCAGCGCCGCCGCTTCGTCAGCGACCCGTTGGCGCAGTTCGGGCGGCTGCTCTACCTGCACTTGCTGGCCGTGGCGCAGGATGTCCATCAACAGCTCGCGCTCATCTGCATAGGGCACACGCAAGCGGTAGCGGCCATCGGGCAGGGTCTCAGAGGTTTGCTCAGGGTGCCAGCTCTCAGCCTGGACCCAGCGTGCACTCTCTTTCGAGAACAGCAACATCGCCCAAGCTTTTGCCGCGCCGCTGAAAATACCGTAGACGCTCGCGTAGTGCGCGTCCAGTGTGCTGGCTGCCACATCACGTGCCTTGCTGTCTTGCACCTGAACCTGCTGCAAGGCGTCCACCGAGAAGCTGCGCAAGCCTTTGCGCCAATGGCACCACGCATCCAGGTACCAGTTGTCGCGGTAATGCACCAGACGTTGCGGCGAAAGCACCCGCGTGTTGACAGAGTCGCGGCCCCGGCTCCAGGCCACCACTTGCAGGCGTTTACGTTCCAGCAAGCCGCGCGCCACCTCGGCAAAGTGACGCGGCTCCAAAGTTCGTTTGCTCATCGACAGCAAGCGCACGCGCTGGTTGATCTCATCGGCCGGATGTCCCGACGCCTCAAGCAGCTTCTGCAAACGGCTTTGCAGGGGTGCCAGGTGCAGCGCCAGCACGCCGGGCTCGATGTCGGCCAGCAGTTTGTGTGCCGTCACCAGCGCATACAGCTCGCTGGCCGAAAACCACAGCCCCGGGAGTTCATAAACCGGACCAATCGCATGACCACCGTCAAGCCGGTAGCCGCCGGCGCTGCGGTCCCACACAATGGGCGCATGCAAGCGATCACGCAAGTATTCCATGTCGCGCTTGAATGTGGCACGCGATACCTCCAGCTCGGCCAAAAAGGACTCAAGCGACACCACGCCACGGGCGTGCAGCATCTGGTCGATCTTGTAAAAGCGCTCGATTCGGTTCATGCGGTTAATACTTTCTGGGTGACCCAAGGCAAGTGGCGCAGTATTTGAGCCACAGGATGCACATAATCGATTGTCCAGGTTTATCAAAGGCACAGACACCATGACAGACAAACCCCATGTTCCCGAGCACGTCCAAAGACTGGGGAATTTGCTCAAACCGTGTTTGAATCAGCGACTCACCACATCAGCCGCAACGCTAAAGCCACGTTTTTCGGGCAACACTTTTGCGGGTCAAGCCAGTGACTATCTCCACTTGCTGCAAGGCTATCTGGACAGTTTGCGACCGACGTTTTAGGCGCTGATGGTCGAGATCATCAACAACCCCGAGGTCAGTGACGCCGTCATGAATCGACGTACCCAAGCTTTTCTGAACGACTTGGGTGACTGGCATCAAGCCGAGATGGAAATCCGGAATATGAATGTGGACGCTGCAGATCAGCCAGGTTTGATTCTGCTTATATCGGTCTATTGTCACTGCCTTGACTTGGTGGATGAATGGTTGCGGCGATTGATCAAATCCATTGACAACCCTGGGAGCATGTTGGAACGTCAGGGCATACCACCGGACAAACTGCCAGATGCGCCACTTGAACTGACGGTGTGTCTGCGTCTGACCCAAGCGCCCGATTTGCCGCAATTACACCGTTGGTTGAATCAGCGCAATGACCAACTGACGGCCGCATCGACCAAAAAAATCAAACGCGACGTCGGCATTCTGGCATTCTTGTTGGGCTTGTTCTGGCTGCATTAATCTGTAGGAACCCAAGGGGTGCCGGGGCATTGGGAGAGTTTGCTGCGTTGACTGGCCAGGCCGACGTGCTAACCTTATCGCAATGCTTCAACAGGAGTTAACAGTGGGTGCAAGGTGTTTTGAGACCGCTCAGGCGATGTCTGACCATCAGGCCGAGCGCGAATTGCAAGAAGCGCTGCGCGTGCAAGGCATGACACCGGCTGCGCGCTGGCTGTGGCTGCAAGAAAATTGGGGGCGCTTGCAAGACGGTGCTGCGCTTTTAGGGTCTGACGATCAGAGCAAGCCAGATACAGCCCGGTGCTATGCCACCCTGGAAGAAAAAAACCGTTTTGATGAAGACCGCGAACTCAGCCAGGCGCTGCAGATGCCCATTCACGCGGCGCGTCAATCATGACGGCACCCAGGCAACCAAATCAGTCTGACTTGCTCAGACTGGCCCAAGCACTGGCAGCTTTTGACGTCGAGTACGTGGTAATTGGCGGCGCTGCGATGGCACTGCACGGTTTTGCACGCATGACCAAAGACATCGACTTGTTGCTTCCGGTTGACCCCGTCAACAACAGCCGGTTGCTGCGTGCGTTGGAGTCGATGCCACAAAACACCGAGGCTCTGGCGCAATTACGGCCAGAATGGATGGACAAAGGGCATTCAACTGCCTTGGAGGGCGAGATTTGCATCGATTTGTTGTACGTGGCAGCGTCCAGATCATTTGAAGAATTGCGCCAACATGTTCAAACGGTGGTGATGAACGGCATCACGGTAGTGACGCTGGACGTGGATGGCATGCTGCAAACCAAACGCACCACGCGGGAATCAGATATTCCTGACC
>CAYHDD010000113.1:0-8033 GCA_964355195.1 uncultured Rhodoferax sp.
CGGAGTCGAACCAGACTTCCAGAATGTCGCTGCTCTTGCTGTAGTGCTCGGCGTCAGCCGCGCCCAGGATGGACTCGGTCGTGGCCTTGCTCCAGGCCTCGATGCCGCCCTTTTCAACCATGTCGGCGGCGATGTCGAGGATCTCCATCGTGCGCGGGTGCAACTCGCCACTTTCCTTGTGCAGGAAGAAGGGCAGCGGCACGCCCCAGCTGCGCTGGCGGCTGATGCACCAGTCGGGTCGCCCGGCAATCATGTCGCGCAGGCGTCCCTTGCCGTTCTCCGGGTAAAAACTGGTCTGCTCGATGGCGTCGAGGGCCGTTTGGCGTAGCGTTTTGGGCGCCTTGTCTTTGGTAAAGACACCCACGCCTTCGTCCATTCGGATGAACCACTGCGCCGCCGCACGGTAGATCACCGGCGTCTTGTGGCGCCAGCAATGTGGGTAGCTGTGCACGATGTCGCTGGTGGCGAACAGGCGGCCCGCTTCACGCAAGCTGTTGATGATGACCGGGCAGGCCTTCCAGATGTGCTGCCCGCCGAACAGCGGGAAATCGGCAGCATAGACGCCATTGCCTTGCACCGGGTTCAGGATGGCATCGATCTTCATGCCGTGCGCCACGCAACTGTTGAAGTCTTCCAGACCGTAGGCCGGTGACGAGTGAACCAGGCCGGTGCCGTCGACGGCGGTCGCGTAGTCGGCCAGGTAGACCGGGCTGAGGCGGTCAAAACCGGCATCGACATGGGCCAGCGGATGTTTGAAGTTGATGGCTTCCAGGTTCTTTCCGAGTGTTGTCGCTGCGACCGTGCCGCTCAGCTGGTAACGTTCCAGGCACTTGTCGACCAGGCTCTCGGCCAGCAGCAGCAGGCCGCGCTCGGTATCCACCAGCGCGTAGACCAGTTCAGGGTTCAGGTTGAGTGCCTGGTTGGCCGGGATGGTCCAGGCGGTGGTCGTCCAGATGACGGCGTAAGCGTCCTTGCTGAGCGTGCTCAGGCCAAAGGCGGCCGCCAACCTGGCGGGCTCGGCGCACAGAAAGCCGACGTCCAGCGTCTGTGACTTCTTGTCGGCATATTCGATCTCGAACTCGGCCAGCGAGGAGCCGCAGTCAAAGCACCAATAAACCGGTTTCAGGCCGCGGTAGACGAAACCGCGCTCGATGACGCGCTTGAAGGCGCGGATTTCACCGGCTTCGTTGCTGAAATCCATCGTGCGGTAGGGGTGGTCCCAGTCGCCCAGCACGCCCAGGCGCTTGAACTCGCTGCGCTGGATGTCGATCTGCGCGCTGGCAAAGGCGCGGCTCTTGGCCTGCATCTCGTCGCGCGGCAGGTTGCGGCCATGCTTCTTTTCGATAGCGTTTTCGATGGGCAGACCGTGGCAGTCCCAGCCTGGAATGTAGGCTGCGTCCAGGCCCTTGAGCTGGCGCGCCTTGACGATCATGTCTTTCAGGATCTTGTTGACGGCGTGACCCATGTGGATCTGACCGTTGGCGTAGGGCGGCCCGTCATGCAACACGAACTTGGGCGCGCCCTGGCGTGCCTGACGCAGCTTGTGGTAAATCCCTTTTTCTTCCCACTCCTTGACCCAGCCAGGTTCGCGCCTGGGCAGGTCTGCGCGCATCGGAAAGGGGGTGTCGGGCAGGTTCAGGGTGCTACGGTAATCAACTTTTTCAGTCATGGCAAATCTCGATCTCGGCAAGAGGGCACGGAGCTGGCTGGACGGCGAGCGGGAAGACTAGTGTGGGACGCGGGGCAAGGTGCGTCGGCGACAAGCCCTGTCAAATTCGTGCTGTGAGCCAGGCGCGTGCATCGTCGCAGTCTTGCCGAATCCCGCAGGTGAGGGCCTCAAGGCTGTCGTATTTCAACTCATCGTGTAGTTTGTGCAGCAGTTCCACGCGAACGATTTTACCGTAGCCACCCTCCGCACCAAGGGCCTGGGGCCATTCCAGACAATGGGTTTCGAGCAGCACCCGGCCACCGTTGACGTCGCTGGGGTCGAGCGAGGGGCGAATGCCCATGTTGGCAACTCCCGCCAGCGGCTTGGCCGTCAGTCCGTGCACCAGCACCACGAAGATGCCGGCGGCGGCCGGCTTCCAGTGGGCAAAGCGCAGGTTGAGGGTCTTGAAACCAAGCTCGCGTCCAAGCTTGCGGCCATGCACGACGTGGCCCGAGATGCGGTAGGGCCGACCCAGCAGGCGCGCCACATCCTCCATCCGGTCCTCGGACAAGGCCTGGCGCACCGCCGAGCTCGACACGCGCAGGCCGTGTACCTCGTAGCTGTTCATGCGTGCCACGTCGAGACCCAGTTCGGTGCCGACGGCATCGAGCAGGGCGTAGTCACCGGCGCGTTGGGCACCAAAACGGAAGTCGTCGCCCACCAGACAATAGCGTGCGCCCAGGCCCTTGAGCAAAACCTGCTCGATGAAGGCCTGCGGGCTCAAGGCCGCGAGCTTGGCATCGAAGGGCAAGACCACCGTTTGATCGACGCCACACTGGGCCAGGTCAAGTAGCTTGTCACGCAGCGTGCCGATGCGCGCCGGTGCCAGTGCAGGCTGCTGGCGCACTGCGGCAAAGTAGTCTCGCGGATGCGGTTCGAAGGTCAGCGCGCAACTGGCGATGGAGCGTTGCTGGGCCTCGCTCTTGAGAAGCGCCAGCATGGCCTGGTGGCCCCGGTGCACGCCATCGAAATTGCCAATCGTCACAGCACAGGGCTGATCCAGACCGGGGTGATGAAAACCGCGAAAAACTTTCATTGAGGCATTATTGATTTGATAGCACCCGCCGCCTTTCGGTCAGGCGTTGGGAGTCGATTTGTCACGAAAACAAGGTATATTGTCCCAGATAGGGATTTCAGATGACATGGCGCTCGTCATGGTCCACACGGTGGATCCATTGCGCTCGGTGATGAGGTACGGAAGTTTTTTGGTTCAGGAGTCTTTTCTTGAAAGTCTTGAAGCTGTCAGCCCAGGGTTTGCCGCAGTCGTGGATCACGTTGCAGCAGGCCGTGATTCACTACGCCGCGCAGGAGGTGCGCTGGGAGATGGGCGCGCAGGTGGCGGTGTTTCGCGGCGGTCACAACGCGCTGACCGGCAAGCAATCGATCATCGTGGTCAACAGCATCATCGGCACGCGCGGCGTGCCAGGCGTCAACCCTTTCAGCCTCAAGCCTGGCTTGACCAACCACAAGTTGTTTGCCAGAGACCGCAAGCTTTGCGCCTACTGTGGCGAGCATTTCAGCGTTGAGGAACTGACCCGTGAGCACATTGTTCCGTTTGCGCAGGAGGGGCGTGACCACTGGATGAACGTGGTGACGGCCTGTCGCGCCTGCAACCACCGCAAGAGTCACCGCACGCCCGAGCAGGCCGGCATGCCGCTGCTGTACGCGCCGTATGTGCCGAGTCTGTGGGAAGACTTCATCCTGCGCAACCGGCGCATTCTGGCGGACCAGATGGAGTTTTTGATGGCCCATGTGCCCAGGTCATCACGTTTGTTGGTATGAGCCCGATTCGCGCCGTCGGCGGGCAGGCATTGACGCGGTAATATTGAGGCTATGAACAAACAACGACAACGCTGCTTCGCTCAGCGTCTGGGCATGATCCTGACGGCCGCGGCCCTGGTGGCATGCTTTGGCGGTGAGGGTCAACCAGCCTCCAGCACGCCGACGACCCTGTTCCTGGGCGTGACGCCGGTCAAGGCCGTGGTGGGTGAGGCTACGACCTACACCGTGACCGGTTTCAACCTGCCGCTGACGGCCAACCTGTCCATGGTGGGCGGCATTTGCCTGACGCCGACCAACCGCGCCGCCACTGGGTTCACGGCGGTCTGCACGGCCGGTGGCTCGGCGGGGAATCAGACCCTGACGGTCAATTCCGACACGCCGGCCAACAACGGCTGGTGGCTCGGCGCGCAAACCATCGCTACCACGGGAGCCGCGTCAGCTCCTTTGACCGTCGTCAACCTGACGGTCGACAGTGGCGTGAACGCGGGGCAATGCTATGTTGCGGGCAGTGATGTGCTGGTGAGTTGCATCAGTCCCACAGCGATAGCCCTGAATGACAAGCAGGACGGCATGACCGGTCGCGATGTGACCAGTGCCGACGGTGCGGATGGGCAATATGGGCTGAGTTATGCCGTGCTGGGTACCTTTCCCAAAACCAGTTGCGTGCACGACAACACGACCGGCTTGCTCTGGCAGGGCGCGAGCACGACCTTGCTGGCGGCGCCTGGCGACGCCCGCAACCTGGAAGCCAAGGCGGTGGAGACGGCGCTCAACCGGATTGGGTTGTGCGGCTACATAGATTGGCGCCTACCCACCCGCGGCGAACTGCAAAGCCTGGTTAATTACGGTTCCAATGATCTCTATTTTTCCATCGATGTGAACTGGTTTCCAGATACCAAGGTGGGTGCCTATTACTCGCAAACGCGCTACGCTCCCAATGTGAAGAACGTCTGGTTGGTTGACTTTATCAAGGGCAATGTGGCGCCCGATAGCACGGCCAGCAGCGGTGTCTATGTCCGCCTCGTGCGCTAGGGTTCGCCAGCGCCTGGCCCAGAAGAGCTTGAAGGAATTTTCATGAGACGTCTGTTCAATCCCGCAGCCAGCAACTGGCTCGGTACGCTGGTTTTTCTGGTGTGCATCGCCAGCTTCGGGCAAGCGCAAGCGCAAGCCCGCTACACCTATTCCGATAACGGCACGGAGGTTACCGATGTGCAGGCCGGCCTGGTCTGGCGTCGCTGTAGCGAAGGTCAGATCTGGGGTAGCGGTACCTGTTCGGGCACGGCGACCGGTTTTACGCACGAACAGGCGCTGGCCTACGCCAAGAATCAGGCGGGTTGGCGCGTTCCCAACGTCAAAGAGCTGTCCAGCCTGGTGGACACCGGCCGCTTCAACCCGGCGATTGACGGCAACGCTTTCCCGCTGACACCGAGCACGCTGTACTGGGCCTCCAGCCCCGATGTGCGGCTGCCCTCGCTGGCATGGACGGTTGACTTCGGGATTGGCGGCGTGGTGAGCAGCAACCGCTATAGCCCCACGGTGCTGCTGCGCCTGGTGCGCTAGTCTTGCGCCTGTTCAATCAGGCAAAGACGCCGGCCGTGTCCTGCATCCGCGCCGACACCTCGCCCAGGTGGTGCAGGCTGTCGCCAAAGCTCATTTCAAGCTGTGTCAGTTTCTTGAAGTAATGGCTGACGATGTACTCGTCGGTGACGCCGATGCCGCCGTGCAGTTGCACCGCTTGCTGACCCACATAGCGCATTGAGTTGCCCAGTTGGTATTTGGCGCGCGCCAGCGCGGCGCGCCGTTCGGCGCTCGGCGCGTTGAGCTTGAGCGCGGCGTAATAGCTCATCGATCGCCCCAGTTCAAGCTGCATCTTGACGTCCGCCACGCGGTGCCGCAGTGCCTGAAAGCTGCTGATCAGAACGCCAAACTGCTTGCGCATGTTCATGTACTCGACCGTGATGGCCAGGGTCTTGTCCATCAGACCGACGGCTTCGGCGCAGCTCGCGGCAATGCCGACGTCCACCGCGTACTCGAGCGCGGCCAGGCCGTCGAGCGTGATCAAGCTGGCGGCGGCATTCTGCAGCGTCACTTCGGCGGCGCGGCTGCCGTCCTGCGTGCCATAGCCTCGTGTGCCGACACCTCGATCGGAGCGCTGTACCAGGAACAGGGCCATCCTGGCGTCGACGCGGGCGGGAACCAGGAAGGCGTCGGCCTGGTCGCCCGCCGGGACGATGCTCTTGCTGCCGCTCAAGCTCCAGGCATCGCCGCTGCGCTGCGCCAGCGTATCGCAAACATCAAGCTGGTAGCGCGCGGCGCGCTCCTGATAAGCCAACACCGGCAGTGCTTCACCGCTGGAAATCCGGGGCAGCCAGAGCGCCTTGAGAGTCGGGTCGGCGTAGCCGCCGAGCACGGCACCGGCGATCAGGCTTTGCTTGAGCGGCTCCAGCACCAGGCCGCGTCCGAGCTCCTCCATCACCACCATGCCCTCGACCGGCCCCATGCCCATGCCGTCGTGCTGCTCGTCAACGTAGAGCCCGCACAGGCCGAGCTCGGCCATTTCGCTATAGGCGGCGCGTGAAAAACCACCCGCCTTGGCGTTGGCACGGTAGCGCTCGAAGCTGTAGCCTTTGTCAACCCATTTGCGAACGGCGTCGCGCAACTGTTCCTGGTCGTCCGAAAAATCAAAGTCCATGATGGTCACCTGCATTCATCAAAATAGAACCCCCTCCCGGAGGGGGCACGGGGGAGTGGTCGTTGCGCATGGCGCAAATCGTTCCACGGCATTAGCCGAGAACGGTTTGCGCGACGATCGTGCGTTGCACCTCGTTGCTGCCACCGTAAATGGTGGTCTTGCGCAGATTGAAGTAGGTTGAGGCGAGCGGCGCGCAGTAGGCGGCGCCGACGGCGTCGCCCTGCCAGCCGGCTTCCATCGCTTCCTGGATCAGCGGCAGGGCATAAGGCCCGGCGGCCAGCATCATCAGTTCGCTGTAGCGCTGCTGGATCTCGCTGCCGCGAATCTTCAGCAGGCCGGCGATGTCGAGTGACTGCTTGCCCGATTTCTCCGCTGACAGGACGCGCAGCACCAGCATCTCCAGCGCCACCACATCGACTTCGAGCTTGGCGATTTCGTCGCGAAAACGTGTGTCGGCATAAACACCTTCAGCCTTGGCGATGCGTTTGAGCCGCTCCAGTTCGCGCTTGGCACGGTTGACGTCGGCGATGTTGGTGCGCTCGTGGCTGAGCAAGTGCTTGGCGTAGGTCCAGCCCTTGTTTTCTTCGCCAATCAGGTTCTCGACCGGTACTTCAACATTGTCAAAAAAGACCTCATTGACCTCGGGCTCGCCGTCCAGCAGCACGACCGGGCGCACCGTGACGCCGGCCGACTTCATGTCGATCAACAGAAAGCTGATGCCGGTCTGGGGCTTGCCCTCGTTGCTGGTGCGCACCAGGCAGAAAATCCACTCGCCGTACTGGCCGAGCGTGGTCCAGGCCTTTTGACCATTGACGACGTACTTGTCGCCCTGGCGCTCGGCGCGACACTTGACCGATGCCAGATCCGAACCCGAACCCGGCTCGCTGTAACCCTGGCTCCACCACACCTCGCCGCTGGCGATGCCCGTCTCGGCAGCAGCACTGTCGGCCCCCGTGTCGCCGGCACGCCCGCTGCGAACGCCGCCGTCCTGACATCCGCCGAGCGCGACGCGCAGGGCGCCCGCAAGCGTCCACGCCCGACGCGCCCGCACGCCTCCCGCCTCTTCGCACATGACCGACCTCCGTGGGCGCACGCTAGCGACACCACGGCCGACCCGCAACCGGAACCACGCGGGACTTTTTCGCGGAGCGCGGGAACCTTCGCGCCCAGGCGCTGTCATGCCGAACACCAAGCGCGTGTGATGCGCTCTGGACGCTCGCGGGCCCTCGAACAAACCGAGGTCCTGCCTGCGACGCCTCCGTCTGCCCTCACTTCAATCGCGAAGAGCGCCATGCGCTTGCCCGCGACTACATCGCCTATCACCTCGAAGGTGCGCCATGCGACTCGGACACATTCTCACGCTCCTCGGTGCCGCCCTCTTTCTGATCGGCGCGACCTTCCTACCGTGGCAGCACTTCGCGCTGGCCGACGTCAGCGTGAATAGCCTTCACGTTTCGGCGCTCGCCTATGTCGCCATCGCGCTCGCGGTCGGGCACGCGGTCCTCAGCGGCTACGCGCTCGCCTCCGGGCGCCGCGCCGTGACCGCCAAGCTAAACTTCGTCGGCGCGGGCGTCCTCGTCGGCTTGGTGCTGCTCGGGCGCGCGACCAGCGGGAGCACCTACACGCTGATGCGCTTCGAGGACGTGGGGATGGCGTCGGGGTTCCTCGTGAGCCTCTGGGGCGCGGTCCTCATGGGTGGCGGCGCGTTGGTCGTACTCTGGGCGCTGCCCGCCTGGGACGAGCGGCAACCGTTCTTGCGCATTCTCACGACGACGGCGCCGGGCGACCGCGTCATCGCGGATCACGTCCTCTTCGAGCCAGGCGTCCACGCCGTCGGCGCCGCCGCGATGG
>CAYHDD010000114.1:0-7996 GCA_964355195.1 uncultured Rhodoferax sp.
GTAAGCGGTAAACATGGCTGCACAAAATGTGCACTCTGGCTGGGAAGATCTGGTGGTGGCGGTCGGCATAGAGAACAAGAGCCGGGTGCCAATTGGCACAGACGGCGGCGCCTGGGCGATGGACCCCGAGACCAACTCGCAGACTGCCTTTGTGCCGCAAGGCATCGGCGCGGACCTGATTGCCACGCTCGAAGGTTTTTCGCGCGAGGACGTGGACACTTTCGCACTCGAAAGCCAGCGCCGCGCGACACACGCCAGGGCGCAAGGCTACTTTGATCGCTCGCTGGTGGCGGTCAAGGACGCGCTGGGCCTGGTCATTCTTGACGCTGACGAATTCATCAAACCCCAAACCACGCTGCAGGGGCTGGGCGGGCTCAAGCCGGCGTTCGAGCAAATGGGCGGCATGGGTTTTGACCAGGTTGCGTTGACACGCTACCCGCACGTGGAGCGCATCCACCATGTGCACCATGCCGGCAACTCCAGCGGCATTGTGGACGGTGCTGCCGCACTGCTGATCGGCTCGGAGGCGGCAGCCAAGGCGCATGGCCTGACGCCACGCGCGCGCATCGTGGCGGCCGCTTTGAGCGGTGCCGACCCGACCATTATGCTGACCGGCCCGATGCCGGCCGCGCGCAAGGCCTTGGCCAAGGCGGGACTGACGATTGAACAGATCGACCTGTTTGAAGTCAACGAAGCTTTTGCTGCGGTCGTGATGCGCTTCATGAAAGAAATGAGAGTGCCGCATGACAAGGTCAACGTCAACGGCGGTGCCATCGCCATGGGCCACCCGCTGGGTGCCACCGGGGCGATGATTCTGAACACCTTGATCGACGAGCTGGAGCGGCGCCAGCTGCGCTACGGCATGGCGACGCTGTGCGTTGGCGGCGGCATGGGAATTGCAACAATTGTGGAGCGAATCTAATAAACCTGCGGGGCAGACCGCAGCCAGGCGTAGCAGGCCAGCGCTGTCCCGAACTGATCGAGAAACGTCATGAAGACCATCCAATACGAAATCAGTGACGGCATCGCCACCATCACCTTTGACGAGCCCAACTCCGCGGTCAACACCATGTGCCTTCAGTGGCAGGAAGATTTGTCGGCACTGGTGGCGCAGGTCCTGCAGGACAAGGAGCAGATCAAGGGCATGCTGCTGACGTCGGCCAAGAGCACTTTTTTTGCCGGTGCCGACTTGAAGGGGGCGATGCGCCTGCAGGCGGCTGACGCGCCAGCCATTTTTGTTGAAATCGAGCGTGTCAAGAGAAATTTCAGAATCCTGGAGACCCTGGGCAAACCGGTGGTGAGCTGCCTCAACGGCAGCGCGCTCGGCGGTGGCTGGGAGCTGGCGTTGGTGGGTCATTACCGGTTGGCCGTGGATGACGGAAAGATTCAATTCGGACTGCCCGAGGTCACGCTCGGCCTCTTACCTGGCGCCAGCGGCGTGACCAAGATGACACGCTTTCTTGGCCTGATGGGCGCGCAGCCGTATCTGGTCGAGGGCAAGACTTTTTCTCCCACGCAGGCCAGGAGCCTGGGCCTGGTGCATGAATTGGTGGCCCCATCCGACACTGCCCGCGCCGAGATGCGCGCCAGGGCCCTGCTCTGGATTGCAGCCAACCCGGCCGCCCAACACCCCTGGGAGGTCAAGGGCTACAAAGTGCCCGGTGGCCTGCCCTCCAGCCCATCGGTGGCCATGATGCTGGCGGTAGCACCGGCCATGATCAAGAAGCAGACACGCGGCCTCTACCCGGCCCCTGAGGCCATCATGGCCTGCATGGTCGAAGGCTTGCAGGTGAACCTGGAGACGGCACTGCGCATCGAGAGCCGCTACCTCGTCAAACTTATGACTGGCACCAACGCGCGCGCCATGATCAACACCTTCTTCTTCAATCTGAACGCTATCAAGAGTGGTCAGTCGCGCCCCGGCAACTCAGCGCGCTTCCAACCGGCCAAGGTCGGCGTGCTGGGCGCCGGCATGATGGGCGCTGGCATTGCCTTTGCCCAGGCCAGCAAGGGCCTGCAGACAGTTCTCAAGGATGTCAGTCAAGAGAAGGCCAATGCCGGTAAGGCCCTGAGTGCCAAGCTGACGCAGGCGCGCGTAGACAAGGGGCGCATGAGTTCTGACGCCCAACAAGCCTTGCTGGGCCGCATTCATGCCACCGACGAAGTGACCGATCTGGCCGACTGCGACCTGATCATCGAAGCGGTGTTCGAGAACCGCGAACTCAAGGCAAAGGTGACACAGGAGGCCGAACCCCTGCTGGCAGCCGGTGGCTTCTTTGCCTCCAACACGTCGACACTGCCCATCAGCGGCCTGGCCAAGGCCAGCGCGGCACCTGAGAAATTCATCGGCATCCACTTCTTCAGCCCGGTTGACAAGATGAAACTGGTGGAAATCATTCGCGGCAAACAAACTGATGACGAGACCGTGGCGCACGCTTTCGACTATGTGCAGGCACTGGGCAAGCTGCCGATTGTGGTCAACGATTCGCGGGGGTTCTTTACCAGTCGAGTCTTTGGCACTTTTGTGATGGAAGGCGTGGCGATGCTGGAGGAAGGCATTCCGGCGCCGGCCATCGAGAACGCGGGCGTGCAGTGCGGCATGCCGGTCGGTCCGCTCGCAGTACTGGACGAAGTGGCTCTGAACCTGAGCCTGCACGTGATGGAACAAACGCGCGCCGACTTCGAGACCGAAGGCAAGACCTACCTCGCCAGCGCGGGCGAACAGCTGATCGTCGACATGGTGCGAAAGCACCGGCGACCAGGTCGTGCCGGCGGCGGTGGCTTCTACGAATACCCGAAGGAAAAGGGGGTAAAGAAGTTCCTGTGGCCGCAATTGAAAACCCTGTATGAAAAAGCCAACACTCCCTGGGACATCACCGAGCTGAAAGACCGCCTGCTGTACCGCCAGGCGGTCGAGACGGCACGCTGTCTGAGCGAAAACGTGCTGACCAGCGTGCACGACGCCAACATCGGCTCGATCTTTGGCATTGGTTTCCCGCCTTGGACCGGTGGCGCCATGCAGTTCATCTACGGGTTGGGCATCGACACCTTCGTGCAGCGCGCCGACCAACTGGCCGGCCGCTACGGCACCGGCTTTGCGCTGAGCGACGAGGTCAAGGCCGCGATCCGGCGCCACCTGCCGTGCTACTGACATCTTGAGCCAGTCCGTCATTTTTCGTGAGCCCCAGGCCGGCGGCATGGGCTGGGTGGTGCAGCAGCGCGGGGGGCTCCGGTTTTGAAACCCGATCACCCTCGCCCGGCCTCGCCGTCTGACCTGTTCTGGTCGTTCACCTGGCTTGCGCTGCAAGGCTTTGGCGGCGTACTGGCCATTGTGCAGCGCGAATTGGTCGAGAAGAAACAGTGGCTGACGCCTGAGGAGTTCATCGAAGACTGGGCGGTTGCGCAAATCTTGCCTGGCCCCAACGTGGTCAACCTCTCCTTGATGATCGGTGACCGCTACTTTGGGTGGCGCGGCGCCCTGATGGCGCTGGCTGGCATGCTCAGCTTTCCATTGCTGGTGGTACTCACGCTGGCAGCTCTGTTCACTAGCATCTCCGATCTGCCCGGTGTCGTCGGCGCTTTGCGCGGCATGGGTGCGGTCGCGGCCGGGCTGATCGCCGCCACTGGGTTCAAACTGGTTGAAGCCTTGAAGACCAACGTCATGGGGCGCATGGCTTGCACGGCGCTGGCGGCGCTCACCTTCATCGCTGTGGGCCTGCTGCGCGTTCCCTTGGCGTGGGTGCTGCTCAGCGTTGGCACGCTGGCCTGGGCCTGGGCATACCGGCAACTCAGTCGCGCCAACCCGACGCTGGGTGAATCATGACCATCAGCCTGACGAGTGCAGACTGGCTGGCCCTGTTGACCCACTTTCTTTCGCTCTCGCTGCTGGCAATCGGTGGCGCGATTACCACCGCGCCGGACATGCAGCGCTACCTGGTCACCGAGCAGCACTGGCTCAGTGATGCCCAGTTCACCTCGTCGATTGCACTGGCGCAGGCAGCACCAGGCCCGAATGTGCTGTTCATTGCCTTATTTGGCTGGAATGTCGGGATCAACGCCGGCGGTGGCGTGGCGGCGGGCATGGCCGCCTGGCCCACTGCGGCGTTAGGCGTGTTGCTGGCCATGATTGGCATCCTGCTGCCCAGCACCACACTGACCTTTGCAGCGGCGCGCTGGGGTCACCAAAACCGGGAGTTGCGCGCCGTGCGCGCCTTCAAACAAGGCTTGGCGCCGATCGTCATTGCGCTGCTGATCACCACCGGCTGGATCTTGACCGTCAACCTGGGCCAACCCGGCAAGAGCGTACCCATCGCGCTGCTTACCAGCGTCACCGCGCTGCTGGTCTGGCGCACCCGCCTGCACATGCTGTGGCTACTGGCCGGAGGTGGCGTGCTGGGCTGGTTCGGCTGGGTCTGACAAGCGGCGCAAGCTTCAGCCTTGGAGCCCATAAAAGCTTTGAATCGCTGTCCAGGCGGCTTGCGGTTTGTCAACATAGCTGAACAGTTCCAGGTCTTGCGCGTCAATCACGCCCTCCTCGACCATCACCTCGGTATTCAACAAACGCTTCCAGTACTCTGTACCAAACAGGATGATCGGCACCGGCCTGACTTTGCCGGTTTGCACCAGGGTAATGACTTCAAACAGCTCGTCGAGTGTGCCGAACCCGCCTGGGAAAGCCACCAAGGCTTTGGCGCGCATCATGAAGTGCATCTTGCGTGCGGCAAAGTAGTGGAATTTGAAACTCAGACTGGGCGTGATGTAAGGGTTGGGGTGCTGCTCATGCGGCAAGACAATGTTCAGGCCCACGTTCAAGGCCCCCTGCTCATGTGCACCCCGGTTGGCCGCTTCCATGATGCCAGGGCCACCGCCCGTCGCAATGAACAGTTTCTCGCCGTCAGGCTGTTTCTCACTGTGGCGCGCCACCAGACCGGCAAACTGGCAAGCCTGCTCGTAGTAGTGGGCGCCGCGCAACTCGCGCTGGGCCTGCACCAGTGCCCCGGCATCGCCGCTTTGTTGCGCTGCCTGCAGACTCTCGTGCGCCGCCTCAGGCGAGCGAAAACGGGCACTGCCAAAGACCACGATGGTGTTCTCGATGCCCTGCGCAGCCTGACCCAGATCGGGCTTGAGCATTTCAAGCTGAATTCGGATGCCGCGCGTCTCCCGGCGCAGCAGGAACTCGGAGTCGGCAAAGGCCAGGCGTCCCGCGTTTGGCTTGAGCGCCCTGGGCTCGATGGCCTTGATCTGGTCAAGGTAGTCTTGCAGTTCAGCGGCGGCGTCAGCCAGGCGATCTTGAGTGAGATCTTCAGGGGCGGTCATACCGTGCTCCTGCTCAGCGCGGGTTTTCAAAAAAGATGTAGTTCGAGCCGAAATCACTGATCTCGAAATACACCTTTTTCTCACCCGGATCAGCGACAAAGTTCAGATTTTCGTCCAGCACACCGTAGCCATAGCGGTAGGAACGCGGTTTGTTGTCCTCGGTGCCCATGGCCGTGCTGAGTTTGTCGATCTTGAGAAATCGGCGCACCAGCTTGTCACCGGCGTAGAACTCGAGCACACCGTTGGTGCCGGTCCAGTTTTGAATATCGCGGCTGATCTTGTTCTGCTGTTCCTGCGTGCAACTGGACAACAGCGTGACGGCACCGAGAGCCAATACAAGAGTGAAAAAACGGTTCATACAGGTTCCAGATTCACTTAACAATGATGGACGCATCAAGTGCGCTGACGGAGTGCTTCATAGAGGCAAATGCCGCTTGCCACTGAGACATTCAGACTCTCAACGGCGCCGCGCATGGGTAGGCTCACCAGTTCGTCACAGGTCTTGGCTGTGAGTTGGCGCATGCCGTCACCCTCAGCACCCAAGACCAGCGCCAGCGGGCCCTTGAGGTCAGCCTGGAAAACGGTTTTGGTGGCGGCGTCACTGGTGCCAATGACCCAGATGTTGCGCTCCTTGAGCTCATTGAGGGTTCGCGCCAGGTTCGTCACCATGAAGTAGGGTACGGTCTCGGCGGCACCGCTCGCGACTTTGGCCACTGTCGCGTTGATGCCGGCGGCGTGGTCCTTGGGGGCGATCACGGCGTGCACGCCGGCACCATCGGCCACACGCAGGCAGGCTCCCAGGTTGTGCGGGTCGGTGACGCCGTCGAGCACCAGAATCAATGGTGCAAAACGCTCAGCCTCTGGCGTGTCGGCCTGTGCCGCTTCCAACTGTTCGAGCAATTCGTCGAGCGACTTGGTCTGAACCAGTTCCTGCACGCGCGCGGCCACACCTTGATGGCCATGCCCACCGCAGAGCCTAGCCAGGCGCACGCCATCGGCCTCGATCAGGCGCACACCGGCCACAACCGCCTTTTCAACAAACTGGCGCATGCGCGCATCGCGCCGCGCCGGATCGACATAGATTTCGACGATCGACTTGGGCGCCGTTTTCAGGCGCACACCCACCGCATGGAAACCGAACAAAACTTTGGGGGAAGACATGTCGTGATTATGGCGGTTCGCCAGGCCCATCGAAGCGACAGCCACGCGCTCGATGCCCCGACCTGGTACTTGCCTACCGGTTGACGCGGCAAAAATCCAGTAGCTCGCTGCTAGCGAAAGGGTAGGCACGCGTCATTGGCGAGACAGCGCCTGGACCTGACACTGAACGTACTGAATTTCTCAGTGAAAGTACGGCCATGAAAAACCTCTCCACTGCATTGATCGCCCTGTTGGTTTCGGTTCTGCCATGCATCGCTTCAGCGCAATCTTTCAGCTGCATCAGCAGCGGCGCGCAGTGTGCCACTGCCGAAAGCAACCTCGGCTGGACCTTCTCAGGCAGCGATCTGACCATCACCAACCAGGCGCTGGCTGGTAACGACTCCTTCATTCGCAATATCTATTTCGATACCAGCGCCGGCATGGGCGTCAGTCTGGTCGGATCAACCGACCTGTCTGCCTTTGTCGCCGGCGGAGCGCCCACCGAATTGCCAGCTGGCAACAACATCGGCTTCGTCGCCGACAGCCACTGGACGGCGACCAATCCTGCATCTACTTACGGTATCAACGCCGGCGAGTCGATCACCTTCAATCTGAGCGGTGTGACGGCCAGCAACTTCAGTGACGGTTCACTGCGCTTTGGCGTCCATCTTCAGGGCTTGCCCGGTGGCGCCAGCGAGAGCCTGGTCAGTGCCGTGCCAGAGCCACAAACCTACGCCATGCTGCTGGCCGGGCTGGGCCTGCTGGGCTTCACCGCCAATCGGCGTCGCCAGACCTCCGTCAACGCCTTCTGAAGACAAGTCGAGCCGTCAGGCAGCGGCCTGCCGATGGTCTGCAACGGCGTCGCTCACGACGCGCCCGGCCTCGATCGTGATACGCCGATCACAACGCGTTGCAATGGCGCTGTCATGCGTCACCAGAACCAGCGTAGTGCCCTGCTCCCGGTTGAGTTCAAACATCAGTTCCATCACCCGCTCACCGGTGGCAAAGTCCAGGCTCCCAGTGGGCTCGTCCGCCAGCAGCACAGCCGGCGCGACGACAAAAGCACGCGCCAGCGCGACGCGTTGCTGCTCACCTCCGCTGAGAACTTTCGGGTAGTGGCCGAGCCGCTCGGACAGGCCAACGCGTGCCAGCATGTCGGTGGCCACCGACCGCGCATCGCGCCGACCGGCGAGTTCCAGGGGCAACATGACGTTCTCCAGCGCAGTCAGGTTGCCCAACAGTTGGAAGCTCTGAAACACAAAGCCAACGCTCTTCGCGCGTAGCGCGGCGCGCTGGTCTTCGTCCAGCGCAAACAAGTCCTGCTGACCCTGAAGCACGCGGCCACGGCTCGGGGTGTCGAGACCGGCAATAATCGCCAGCAAGGTACTCTTGCCCGACCCTGAGGCGCCCACAATGGCCACGGTTTCGCGCGCCCGCAGGTCAAAATGGATATCGCGCAAAATGTCGAGCGTGCCCGTGCTATCGGTCACCGACTTGAAAACGTGCTCGACAGAAATAATTGAATCAGACATGGGACTTT
>CAYHDD010000115.1:0-7889 GCA_964355195.1 uncultured Rhodoferax sp.
GATATTGTGGACAGTACCCGTGCCCGCATGCACGCCGACACGCCTTTGATTCTGCTGGGGCATAGCCTGGGTGGCTTGGTGGCGGCGCGTTTTGTTTCGCTGGAAATGAGGCAGGTCGAGGGATTGATTCTGTCGTCACCAGCGCTCGACCCGGGACTCAATGCCTTTCAGAAACTTCTGGTGGCCGTGTTGCCCGCGGTGGCGCCGAATTTGCGCGTCAGCAATGGGCTCGATGCGGACTTCTTGTCGCATGATCCGAACGTGGTGGCCGCTTACCGCGCAGACCACCTTGTGCATGACCGCATTTCGGCCCGGTTGGCGCGCTTCATTGCCGATGCTGGCCCGGCGACGCTGGCCCGGGCGCCTCAATGGCAGGTGCCGACCCTGCTGCTGTACGCCGGCGCCGACAAATTGGTCAACCCGGCTGGCAGTCGCGCCTTTGCCGCCGCCGCGCCAAAAGACATCGTCAGCGCCCACTGCTTTGAGCGGCTGTTCCATGAGATCTTCAACGAACTCGATGCTGAGCCGGTGTTTGCCCAATTGCAGAAGTGGCTGGATGCGCACTACCCAGATCTGCGTCACGCGCCACGGTGAGACCGACTGGAACCGGCGGGGCATCCTGCAAGGCTGGCTTGATGTGCCGCTCAACGCCCACGGACGCGAGCAGGCGCGAGCGCTCGGTACAGCCTTTGTTGCGGCCGGCTTCTGTGCGGTCTGGACCAGTCCGTTGGCGCGTGCCCTCGAGACCGCCGAGATCATCGCGACCCTGCTGCGACTGCCGCCACCCTTATCTCACGAGGGACTCAAGGAGCGGCACTTCGGCGCCATTCAGGGCATTCCCAAGGCGGAACTGGCGGAGTTGAATCCGGTGCTGCTGGAGCAGATTCTGCGGCGCAATCCGGCCGCCCAGTTTGTCGGTGGCGAATCGTCCGACGAATTCGCCGAGCGCGTACTTGCTGCGCTGGCAGACATTGGCACCTCCCATCCGGGCACTCGCGTTCTGGTCGTCACGCACGGCTGGGCCATGGACATCGTGACACGCCATGTCGGTGGCCTGCCACGCGACGCGGTGATGAACGTGAAGCCGAGAAATGGTGACAGTGTGTGGGTTGATGTGGCACAGGGCTGCGTGAGCGCCGGTGCCCGCGACGGGCCCGGACCGGTGTAGTTGTCGCTCAATCCGGCGTCGTGCGACCGTCCTGCATGGTTTGCCATGACTGCGTGCCCAGCCAGAGCAGAACAGCCCCGGCAGTGACGGCAATCACCAGCATCAGCGTCTGCGCGTTGGCTACGAAGGCGGCGGCGCTGACACCTTGGGGCAGCCAGCTCGCCAGCGTATCGAGGTAGTAGCGAGCGTAGAGCAAGAGCAGTCCGGGTGCCAGCCACGCGCCATAGCGCAGCGGCCAGGCACTGAGCGAACCCAACACCGCGCGGCCCGCCAGCAGGAACAAGGCAGAAGCGATAAAGATCAGCGTAAACAGCGTGCCCATGATCGGTTTGGCGGCACCGAATGACGCGCTCCAGTGGCTGTAGGGCAGCCACGCCAGGCAAAGCAGGCCCAGCGCGATGGCCATGGCGCGCGCGCGGCGCGGACCGCGCTCGTCGGCGTAGTTCGCACTGACCGTATCGACGCGCTTGAGCCACGGCAACACCAGCAGGCAGGCCAGACCGAAGAGGCCGTCAACCAGCATGGTGCGCGGGTAGCCCCAGGCCTCGATGGCGATGCCCTGCCAGGTGGCCGAATAGGAAATCGCCAGATTCATCAGCGCCATGTAGGCGGTGAACTGCGTCGCTGCCACGGCCGGGTTGGTCACATCCATCATGATGGCCGAGCGGGTTCCGTACATCAACCCCTGAAACACGGAGTAGGCCAGCGTGGCAACCCACAAGGCCGTGAGCAGGGCGGGTGGCACGGCCGGGCGGGTGGCAGCACTGACCGGCATGATCCAGCCGAAGCTTGAGAGCTCGTTCATCAGGTAGAACACCGGCAGGCTCATAAGCGCAAGGTAGACGAAAAGCGTGCGCCGCCGCCCGAAGCGGTCCGACAGATAACCCCCCGCCACACAAAACGCCGCCATCAGGATCGAAGACCACAGGCCCAACGCAGCCACCTCGTCATCTTGCATGCCGAGTTCGACCGCCAGATTCGACTGCAGCGCCAGACCCAGACACATGGCGCCTGCGGGCAGAAGGGCGAACAGCAGACCACCAAATGCGCCCGGGCTGCCCAGGAAGGAGCGAAACGAGTCCACCGCGAACATATGCATCTCAAGCCCCGCCTGCCTCAGCCGCGAGCCCGCGGCAGGCGCTCGCGGTGCGCTTGGCGCTTCTTTCATCGGCAGCACAACGAAGGCTGTCACCAGCAGAATGCAGGCGGCAACGAAGTAGAAGGTCGGCTGGAATCCGGTCACAACGCTGAGGTAGAGCACACCGGCGCCGCCGACCATGCTGCCGATGCTGGCACCGGCAAACATCATGCCGTTGGCCAGACCGCGCTCGTCGTCCTGTAGGGTCGAGCAGGCCAGCGCGTCAATAGCCACGTCTTGCATGGCGCCAAAGGTGTTGTGCACCAGCAGGATCATGGTGAACAGGCCGAGTTGCTGCGGCAGGTCGAGCAGCACGGTCGACAGCAGCGTCAGCGCCATCAACACCTGCGTGCCCAGAATCCAGGCGCGCCTGCGCCCCCACCGGTCCGATGAAAACACATCCACCAGCGGACCGAACGCCCATTTGAAGGCCCACGGCAGGTAGAACGAGGCGACGAAAGCGCCTATTTCCGCCGGCCCCACGTCAAGGCGACGCAAGCGCGTCGCGACGGCGGTCGCGGCAAAACCGAGCGGAATGCCTTCGGTCACATAGAGCAGAAAGAAGGCGATCAGTCGGCCGCGTTCGGTGGCGAGCAGGTTGGGTAAACGCATGCGAAAAATCTCCGGGTGTGGGCCTTACAGCTTCTCGGTTTCCCCCGAGCGCGGCTGCCACTTCATCAGGTGCTTCTCAATGCGTCCGACCATGTCGTCAAGCACCAGGGCAAAAGCGGTCAGCACGAGGATGCCGGCCATCACGGTGTTGATGTCAAAGCTTCCTTCGGCCTGCAAGATCAGGTAGCCGACACCCTGGCTGGAACCCAGGTATTCGCCCACCACCGCGCCCACAAAAGCCAGACCGACCGAGGTGTGCAATGAGCTGAAGACCCAGCTGGTGGCGCTGGGCAGATAGACCTGGCGCAGCAGCTGGCGCTGGCTGGCACCCAGCATGCGCGCATTGGCCAGCACCACCGGGCTGACTTCCTTCACGCCCTGGTAGACGTTGAAGAAGACGATGAAGAAAACCAGCGTCACGCCAAGCGCCACCTTGGAGCCCATGCCGAGTCCAAACCAGACTGAAAAGATCGGCGCCAAAATGATGCGCGGCATGGCATTGAAGGCCTTGATGTAGGGCTCCAGCAAGGCCGAGGCGATGGGCGCCAGCGCCAGCCACAAGCCACCGGCGAGGCCGAGCACGGAGCCGACGGCAAAGGCCGCCAGGGTCTCGGTCAGCGTCACGCCCAGGTGTTTGTAGATGTCGGCGTCGCGCACGAACCAGCTCCAGACCCGGCTCAGTATCTTGAGCGGCTCGCCGAAGAAGAAGGCGGCCTGGCGCTCGTCGTCAAACAGCATCGGCGGGATCAGGCCCGGCACCGTCATCACATGCCAAAACGCAAACAGCGCCAGCAACAGGCTAAGCTGCCAGAGCCACAGGGTCTGGCTACGCGGCCGGATCAATTTCCACATGGGCTTGCTCTCATGCCGCTTGCAGTTGTTGCTGATAGCCCTTGAGCACTTCATCGCGCAGAACCGACCAGATGGCCTGGTGCAACTCGATGAAGCGTGGCGTCATCTTGACCTCGGCCACGTCGCGCGGACGCTCGATGTCGATCACGAATTCGCCCATCGGATGGCTGCCGGGGCCGGCGCTGAGCACCACCACGCGGTCGCTCATGGCAATCGCTTCGTCGAGGTCGTGGGTGATGAACAGCACCGCTTTCTTCTTCGCCGCCCACAGACTCAGCAGTTCGTTTTCCATCAGTTGGCGGGTCTGGATATCGAGCGCCGAAAAGGGTTCGTCCATCAGCATGATGTCGGGGTCAAGCACCAGTGTCTGCGCCAGGCTGACGCGCTTGCGCATGCCGCCCGACATCTGGTGCGGGTAGCGGTCACCGAAGCCGCCCAGGCCGACCCGGCGCAGCCACTCCTGGGCCTGCGTGCGCGCCTCTGAGGTGGCTGTGCCGTGGAACTCCAGGCCAGCCATCACATTGCCCAGCGCGGTGCGCCAGGGCATCAGGCTTTCGGCCTGGAACATATAACCGGCGCGCCGGTTGAGCCCGCGCAGGGCTTGCCCAAAAACCGATACCGAGCCGGTACTTGGCTCCAGCAAGCCGGCACCGACGTTGAGCAGAGTGCTTTTGCCGCATCCGGTGGGGCCGACCACGCTGACGAACTCGCCGGCGCCGACGCTCAGGTTGACGTCCTTTACGGCGGTGTAGCGCTGGCTGGCGTCGTGCTTGCTGACGAAGGTGCAGGCAACACCCTGTAGTTCGAGCGCTGCGGTCATGGGCGCCCTCAGCCTTTTGGATATTTTGCGTTGGCGCGTTTGACAAAGTCGTTGCTGTAGACCGCAGTCAAGTCCAGTTTGGCTGCTGCCAACTGTTCGTCGATACTCGCCAGCGCCTTGAAAGCCGTTTGCGCACCTTTTTCGGGGAACGTTCCGTCGGGCGACAAGGCCGCTTTTGCGGCCAGGAAAGCGTCGATGTAGACCGCACGGTCGCCCATCAGGAAACTCTCGGGAACGGCTTTGATGATGTCGGCGGCGCCGGCCTTCTGAATCCATTTGTCAGCCCGCACGATGGCGTTCGCCAGGGCCTGCGTGGTGTTCGGGTTTCGATCAATAAAGCTCTGCATGGAATACAGGCAGGCCGCTGGCATAGGACCACCAAAAACGCGCTCCGACTCGGAGGGTTTGCGTGTGTCGGAGATGATCTTCAGGTCGCCCGAGCGTTGCAGCAGCGTGATCACCGGGTCGAGGTTGCTCATGGCGTCGATCTGGCCAGCGCGCATCGCCGCCACAGCGCCATTGCCCGTTCCCACACCGATGACACTGACATCGCTCGGCTTGAGGCCCGCTTTGGCCAGCACAAAGTTGAGCAGCACATTGGTGGAACTGCCGGGCGCCGAAACGCCGACCTTCTTCCCCTTGAGATCGGCAATGCTCTTGTAGTTGGCCATCGTCTTCGGGTTGACGCCCAGCACGATCTGGGGCGCCGCGCCTTGCAGCACGAAAGCACGCATGCGCTGGCCCTTGAACTGCATGTTGATGGTGTGCTCAAACGCACCCGAGACCACATCGGCGCTGCCGCCGACCACCGCTTGCAGTGCGCGTGAGCCGCCGGCGAAGTCGACAATGGTCACCTCCAGACCCTCGGCCTTGAAGTAACCCAGTTGCTCGGCAATGGTCAGCGGCAGGTAATAGAGCAGATTCTTGCCACCTACGGCAATCGTGAGCTTGGGTTTCTCTACAGTTTGCGCCAGGCTCAGGCCCGGCAGCGTAGCGCTCAGCAGGCCGCTCGCCAGCAGTTGTCGTCTTTGCATGATGTGGATTCTCCTCGAGGGTTCAGAAAGCGGCGTTTGTCTGGACAGCCGTCAGCGCTGGATCATACTGCGCGGCGCTGCGAGCGAGCGAGCCAGAACAGCGCGCCGCCGATCAACCCGACCGGCAGCAGCGAGCCGTAATTGAGCACCTGCCAGCCGCTGGTGGTAACCAGCACGCCGGAACTGAACGAGCTCAAGGCCAGGGTGGCGAAGACGAAGAAGTTCAAAGCCCCTTGCGCCTTGTCCTTTTCCTCCAGAGTGTACGTTTGCAGAGACAAAGTCGTGCTCCCGGTGAAGAGAAAGTTCCAGCCGACGCCGAGCAGAAACAGTGCGATCAGGAACTGGTGCAGGTCTATCCCGGAGAGCGCAATCAGGATGCACAGCACATTGAGCGCCAGCCCGACCACCATGACGGGTAGGGCGCCAAAACGCTTGATCAGGTGCCCGGTGACAAAACCGGGTGCGAACATGCCGATCACGTGCCATTGAAGCACCAGCGCGGCGTCCGAAAAAGGCAGTCCGCACTGCTGCATGGCAAGCGGAGTGGCGGCCATCAGCAGGTTCATCACGCCATAGCCCAGTGAGCCACAGGTAGCTGCGACGATGAACACTGGCTGGCGCATGATTTGACTCAATGGACGCCCGACGCTGTCAACGCCGCTGCGCTTGGGCGGCGGTGGCGCGAACTCGATGAACGCCAGCAACAGCATGGCTAGCAGGGCGATCAGGCTCAGGGCCAGATAGGCGCCCGCAAAGGGTACGCTCATCAGCGAGCGCGTTTGCTGCGCCAGATTGGGGCCAATCACCGCGCCGATCAGGCCACCCGCCAGCACCAGCGAGACCGCCTTTTCGCGCCAGGCCGGCGCCGCCAGCTCGGCCGCAGCGAAGCGGTACAGGTTGGCGTTGGCGCTGTAATAGCCGGCAACCATCGTGGCGCTGCACAACAGCCAGAAGTTCTTGCTGAGGGTCGCATAGGCGCATAGCAGGCACGACAGCAAAGCGACAGCCAAGCCGAGTTGAAACGAGGCCTTGCGGCCAAAGCGTGTTTGTGTCTTGGCGACCAGCCCGGTGGACACGGCGCCACCCACCACGTAGGACATGATCGGCAGCGTGGCCATCCATCCCGAAGGCGCCAGACTCAAACCGACCAGGCCGTTGATGGCCGTAAAGGTGATACCGTTGGTCAGAAACAGCCCCTGACAAAGCGTCAGCAGCCAGAGATGTCTGTTCATGGATGTCGTTGAGTTGGTGCAGAAGGAACGCCCCATTTTGGCAGTAAACTTTGGCCATGAAATTTCGCCTGCATTGACGCGCAGGCGGTGACACACCTACTGTAGGTGGTTCAACCCCCAACCATGATGATTTCCACTATTGACAGCGCTCAGGCGGCTGGCGGTTCTGCCGCTGCGGCCATGGAACTGGTTTGCCCGGCGGGCAGTTTACCGGCCCTCAAGGCTGCGGTTGACAACGGAGCGGACTGCGTTTACCTCGGTTTTCGCGACGCCACCAACGCACGCAATTTCGCCGGACTCAACTTCGACGAAGCAGCCATCAACAACGGTATACGCTACGCCCATGAGCGCGGGCGCAAAGTGTTTGTGGCGCTCAACACCTACCCCCAGGCTGCCAGCCCCGATGTTTGGCGCAGTGCCGTGGACCGGGCCGCCCAGAGCGGCGTCGACGCCGTCATTCTGGCCGACCCCGGCCTGATGGACTACGCGCTCAGAAAGCATCCGGATCTGCGGCTCCATCTCTCGGTGCAGGGCTCAGCGACCAACTACGAGGCGCTCAATTTCTACCATCAGCATTTTGGTATTGCGCGGGCCGTGTTGCCGCGTGTGCTGTCGCTGACGCAGGTGCAGCAGGTGTTGGAAAAGACCTCGGTCGAAATCGAGGTGTTCGGTTTTGGCAGTCTGTGTGTGATGGTCGAGGGACGCTGCGCGCTGTCCAGCTACGTCACCGGCGAAGCACCCAACACCAATGGCGTCTGCTCACCACCCAAGGCGGTGCGCTGGGTGGAGACGCCGAAGGGGCGCGAGTCGCGTCTGAATGGCGTCCTGATCGACCGCTACAGCCCGGGTGAAAACGCTGGCTACCCGACACTGTGCAAGGGTCGCTTTGATGTCGGCGACGAGAAGAATTACTACGCCATCGAGGAGCCGACCAGTCTGAACACGCTGGCCTTGCTGCCGCAATTGATGAAGATGGGCGTGCGCGCCATCAAGATCGAAGGACGTCAGCGCAGCCCGGCCTATGTGGCGCAGG
>CAYHDD010000116.1:0-7883 GCA_964355195.1 uncultured Rhodoferax sp.
AAACAAGTAAGCCGGTGGCACGCTCGCCAGAGCGTGCCACCCTTTGAGCGCCAGTTCCAAAATCACCGCCATGAATTCACAGCTTTCGCTTTTGCAGCCCTACCCATTCGAGCGGTTGCGTCAACTCTTCGTTGGCATCACACCGAATCCCGAACTGCGGCATATCAGCCTTGGCATGGGTGAGCCCAAGCATGCGACGCCTAACTTCATCAAGCAAGCCATGATCGATGCGGTGCTGCGTACGCCGTGCGGACTCGCCAGCTATCCGGCAACGGCCGGCGAACTCGAACTGCGCGAGAGCTTCACGCGCTGGCTGCACAAACGCTACGCGCTGGTTGTCAACCCGACGACGCAGGTGCTCCCCGTCAATGGCTCGCGTGAGGCGCTGTTTGCCTTGACTCAGACGGTCGTCAACCCGCCCCAACCTCTAGCGACGGCGAGGCAAACGCCACTGGTCATCTGCCCCAACCCGTTTTACCAAATTTACGAAGGTGCGGCACTGCTGGCCGGTGCCACACCCTACTTTGTCCCCAGCGACCCCGCACGCAATTTTGCGCAAGATTGGGCTGCCGTGCCTGATTCAGTTTGGCAAAGCACGCAACTGCTGATTGTTTGTTCACCTGGCAATCCCACCGGCGCCGTTATCTCACTGCCCGAATGGAAGAAGCTGTTTGAGTTGAGTGATCGCCATGGCTTCGTCATTGCCTCGGATGAGTGCTACAGCGAAATCTATTTTCGTGACCAGGCACCGTTGGGCGGCATGGAGGCGGCGGCGAAGCTCGGCCGCAGCGACTTCAAGAACCTGATTTCACTCACCAGCCTGTCCAAGCGCAGCAACGTGCCTGGCATGCGCAGCGGTTTTGTCGCAGGCGACGCCAGCATCATTCAGCAGTTCCTGCTGTACCGCACTTACCACGGCTGCGCCATGAGTCCTGCCGTGCAAGCCGCCAGCATTGCAGCCTGGGACGATGAAGCACATGTTCTGGAAAACCGCGCGTTGTACCGCAGCAAATTCGATCAAGTGACGCCTTTACTCGCTGAGGTGCTGGACGTTGCTTTGCCCGATGCCGGTTTTTACTTGTGGGCCAAAGTGCGCGGTAGCGACACCGAGTTCGCGCGCCAGCTGTTCAGTCTTTACAATGTGACGGTGCTACCGGGTTCCTATCTGGCGCGCTCCTTTGAGGGCGTCAATCCGGGCGAGCAACGCATTCGCATGGCCCTGGTGGCTGAGACTGCGGAATGTGTGGAAGCTGCGCAGCGCATTGTCCAATTTGTTAAATCCATGCAGTGAACCTGCATTTGAACGCCGACCAGAAAGAGCCATCGATGAGCCAGCAACTCCAGACCATCATAGAAACCGCGTGGGACATGCGAGCCGATCTGTCCACAAAGTCCGTTTCCGGCGAAGTGATGCAGGCGGTCGACGAGGTGATCTCCCTGCTCAACGCCGGTCAACTCCGGGTGGCAACGCGGGAATCGGTCGGACGCTGGCAAACGCACCAGTGGATCAAGAAGGCCGTCCTGTTAAGCTTTCGTTTGAAAGACAACCAGATCATGAAAGCAGGTGATTTGAGTTTCTTCGACAAGGTTCAGACCAAGTTTTCCCACCTCGACGAGGAAGGCATGAAAGCCAGTGGCGTGCGCGTGGTGCCGCCTGCGGTGGCCCGGCGCGGTAGCTTTCTCGGCAAGGGGGTCATTCTGATGCCGTCCTACGTCAACATTGGCGCCTATGTTGATGAGGGCACGATGGTTGACACCTGGGCCACGGTCGGCTCCTGCGCGCAGATCGGCAAGAACGTCCACCTGAGCGGCGGCGTTGGCATTGGCGGCGTTCTGGAGCCGATGCAGGCCGGCCCGACCATCATCGAAGACAACTGCTTCATCGGTGCCCGCTCCGAAGTAGTCGAAGGCGTGATCGTCGAGGAAAACTCGGTCATTTCCATGGGCGTGTATCTCGGCCAGAGCACACCCATTTATGACCGGGCTAGCGACAGCGTGAGCTATGGTCGCATTCCTAGCGGTTCGGTCGTGATCAGTGGCAGTTTGCCCAAGAACGGCGGACTCTACAGCCTGTATGCGGCAATCATCGTGAAACGGGTTGATGCCCAGACCCGGGCCAAGACCAGCTTGAACGACTTGCTACGCGATTAAGCGCCAGCTGCACCGACACACCGGATTGGGAGATTGAACCATGGCGAGCGATACGAACTCAGGCACGATGGAGCGAATTCTTCGCTTGATGGCTGAAAAGCGGGCGTCCGACCTCTACCTGTCATCCCACTCACCGGTGCTCATTCGAATCAACGGAGAATGCATCCCTGTCAACAATCAGACTCTTCCTCCGGACGGCCCGCGCAGCTTGCTGGCCGAAATTTTGAGCCCCGAGCGCATGCGCGAGCTGGAAGAACGCCGTGAGCTCAACATGGCATGGGGACTGGCCGGTGTGGGCAGATTTCGTATCAGTGCCATGCGCCAGCGCGGTACTGTGGCGGCTGTGATACGCTACATTGTGGTCGACATTCCGCCTCTGGCGTCGCTTGGCGTGCCGGCCGTGCTGGGTGACCTGGTCATGGGCAAGCGGGGCTTGCTGCTGATGGTTGGCGCGACGGGCACCGGCAAGAGCACGACCCTTGCCTCGATGCTGGACTACCGCAACCAAAAGGTCTCTGGCCACATTCTCACGATCGAAGATCCGGTCGAATTCCTGTTCAAGAACAAGCGCTCTGTGGTCAACCAAAGAGAGGTCGGCACGGATACCGAGTCAGCCCAGACAGCGCTAAAGAACGCCCTGCGCCAAGCCCCCGATGTGATACAAATTGGTGAAATCCGTGACCGCGAGACAATGTCCGCCGCCATTGCCTACGCCCAATCGGGTCACTTGTGCCTGGCCACCATGCACGCCAACAACAGCTACCACGCCCTCAATCGAATCCTCAGCTTTTACCCGGTGGAGGTCCGTCCCACCATGCTGGGCGATCTGGCGTCGGCGATGAAGGCCATCGTGTCCCAGCGACTGTTGCGCACGATCGTTGGCGGACGCGTGGCGGCGGTCGAGATTCTGTTCAACACCAAACTGGTGGCCGAACTGATTGAGAAGGGAAACTTTTCCGACCTGCTTGAGGTGGTCGAAAAATCGATGACGGAAGGTAGTCAAACTTTTGAACAAGACCTCGCCCGCCTGATCACTGAAGGCATCATCGAACGCAGCGAGGGTCTGTCGCACGCCGACTCGCCGACCAATTTGATGTGGCGTTTGCAAAACGACTTTCACACCCGCACCCAGGCCGAAGCGCCCGTCGATGATCATGATGACGAGCCTTCTTTTACAGAAATAACACTCGACATAAAGCACTGACCGATGGCCAGCAGCCGATCTCCAGGTGCACCGCAAGCACCTGGTCGCGCCAGGACCATTCGCCCACCCCCATGAATGTTCTTGACTTGATAAAGGCTGGCGCGCGCCAGCTTGACGTCGCGGGCGTCAGCTTCGGCCACGGTACCGGCAATGCCTATGATGAGGCTGCCTGGCTGGTCTTGTGGCGCCTGGATCTGCCGCTCGACTCGGCGCTGGCTGGCGAGGGCTCGGTAGCCGACCAAACCCCAAATGCGCAACAGCAAGCCGAGGTTCTGGCCCTGTTCCAGACCAGAATAGAGACGCGCAAACCGGCTGCCTACCTGACGCACGAGGCATGGTTGCAGGGCGTTTCTTTCTACGTCGACGAGCGCGTCATCGTGCCGCGCTCGCTGATCGCCGAGTTGTTGGTCGGCGGCGCCATTGACTACTGGCTCACCGAGTCCACCCGACGCGTGCTTGACCTTTGCACCGGCAACGCCAGCCTGGCCATCCTGGCTGCAATGACCTACCCGGACATTGAGGTCGACGCTTCCGATTTGTCGGCTGATGCCCTGGCGGTTGCGCGCATCAACGTCGACCGGCACAGCCTGCAAGATCGCATCACGCTGCTCAGCTCGGACGGTTTGTCCTCCTTGCCGGCCTCCTACGACCTGATCCTATGCAACCCACCCTACGTCAACGCGCACAGCATGACCCTGCTGCCGGCCGAGTACCGAGCTGAGCCCGCGCTGGCACTGGCCGGTGGCAGCGACGGTATGGACTTCGTGCGCACACTGGTGCGTGAAGCTCCCACCCGCATGAATCCGAACGCGGTGCTGGTGCTCGAAGTCGGCAATGAACGCGAGCACTTTGAAACCGTGTTTCCACAACTGGAAGCGATCTGGCTGACCAGCAGTGCGGGCGACGATCAAGTACTGCTGTTGACCCGTGAAGCACTGCTGTCAAACCTTGACTCCGGTGACACCGGCGCTGTAACGAGACCCCCCCCCGAATGATTACCCTGAAGAATGTCATCCTGCGCCGCGGAACCAAGGTCCTGCTGGACGCCGCCACGGTCACCATCAATCCGGGCGAAAAAGTGGGTCTCGTCGGGCGCAACGGCGCCGGAAAGTCGTCACTGTTCGCGCTTCTGAACGGCTCACTGCATGAAGACGCGGGCGAATACTTCATTCCCACCCAGTGGCGCATGGGCCAGGTTTCCCAGGACATGCCTGAAACCGAGCAAAGCGCCACTGACTTTGTGGTCGACGGCGACGTCGCCCTGCTAGCGGCGCAGCAAGAGGTGACAGCCTCCGAAGCCACCGATGACTATGACCGCATGGCGCACGCCTACATGGCCTTGCAGGACGCAGGGGCACATGACGCCTCAGCCCGGGCACAAGCACTGATTCTGGGCCTGGGCTTCAAGACCACGGAACTGAATAATCCCGTCAACAGCTTCTCGGGCGGCTGGCGCATGCGCCTGCAACTGGCACGGGCCTTGATGTGCCCGTCCGACCTCTTGTTGCTCGACGAGCCCACCAACCACTTGGACTTGGACGCCCTGGTGTGGTTGGAGGCCTGGCTCAAGAAGTACGAAGGCACAATGGTTGTCATCAGTCACGACCGTGAATTCCTGGACGCCGTGACCAACGTCACGCTACACATTGACGCCGGCAAACTGGTGCGTTACGGAGGCAACTACAGCAAGTTCGAAGACATGCGCGCCGAACAGATGGCCTTGCAGCAGACCGCCTTCAGCAAGCAGCAAGACAAGATTGCGCACCTGCAAAAATTCATTGCCCGCTTCAAGGCCAAGGCAAGCAAGGCCAAGCAGGCCCAAAGCCGTGTCAAGGCGCTCGACCGCATGGAGAAGATCGCGCCCCTGATGAGCGAGGCCGATTTCACCTTCGAATTCAAGGAACCGGCCAACCTGCCCAATCCGATGCTGTCCATGCAGGGCGTCAGTTTCGGCTATGCGCCACCGCCGGACGCAGCACCTGACAGTGGCCCTGCGGTGATCGTGCACAAGGTCAGTCGCTCGGTCCTGGCCGGGCAGCGCATCGGCATCTTGGGCGCCAATGGCCAAGGCAAGTCGACCGTCGTCAAAACCATTGCCCGCGCCCTCGAACCGATTGGCGGCGAACTCACTGAAGGAAAGGGGCTCAACATCGGCTACTTTGCCCAGCAAGAGCTTGACGTGCTGCGACCAGCCGATACACCGCTGGAACACATGATCCGGCTGGTCAGGGAGATGACGGCCGCCGGCAAGATTGGCGGTCAAGCCACGCGCGAGCAAGACTTGCGAAGCTTTCTCGGCACCTTCAACTTCGGTGGCGACATGGTCAAACAAGCCGTCGGCAGCATGAGTGGTGGCGAAAAGGCCCGCCTGGTGCTGTGCATGATCGTTTGGCAACGCCCCAACCTGCTGCTGCTGGATGAACCCACCAATCATCTGGACCTGACCACGCGTGAAGCACTGGCCATGGCGCTCAATGAGTTCGAGGGCACCGTGATGCTGGTCAGCCATGACCGTGCCTTGCTGCGCTCGGTGTGCGACGAATTCTGGATGGTGTCGCGCGGCGGCATCGCGCCATTTGACGGCGACCTCGACGACTACCAGCGCTATTTGCTGGACGAAGCCAAGCGCCAGCGCGAGGCGATCAAGGAAGCCAGCAGCGTGGCCGCGAAAGCCGAACGAAAAGCGGCGCTCGCCACGCCCGCGGCGGCCAAACCCAAGCCCGCCCCAATCGGCTCACTCAAGCGTAAACTGGACGATATTGAAACCCGCATGGGCGTGCTCAATGGTGAAGGAAGCGCCCTGGAATGCCACCTGAGCAGCTCGCCGCACCCGGCCGAAATTGCCGAATTTGGCAAACGCCTGAAGACCGTCAATGACGAGTTGCAGGCGCTCGAAGAACAGTGGCTAAGCGTCTCGGACCAGCTGGAATCCCAACTGGCCTGATTCCCTGCATCAGCCCATGTGCAAGCCGCCGTTCACCGAGAAATCTGCGCCGGTCGAGTAGCTGCCATCTTCGGACGCCAGCCAGGCAATGATCGAGGCAATCTCGCTCGGCAAGCCCAAGCGTTTCACCGGCACGGTGGCAATGATCTTGTCGAGCACATCCTGTCGGATGGCGCGCACCATGTCGGTACCGATGTAGCCGGGACTGACTGTGTTCACCGTCACGCCCTTGGTTGCCAATTCCTGAGCCAAGGCCATGGTGAAACCATGCATGCCGGCTTTGGCGGCCGAGTAGTTGGTCTGGCCCGCTTGGCCTTTGACACCGTTCACAGATGAGATGTTGATGATCCGCCCCCAGCCCCTTTCCACCATATCGGCCACCACCTGTTTGGTGACATTGAACATGGAGTTGAGGTTGGTCTCAATCACTGCATCCCAGTCTTCGCGCGTCATCTTGATGAACATCCGGTCGCGCGTGATACCCGCGTTATTGACCAACAGGTCGATGCTGCCGTGCTCCTCTTTGGTCTTGCTGAACGCCTGCACGGTTGAATCCCAGTCGCCCACATTGCCGACCGAGGCGTAGAACGAGAAGCCCAATGCCGCTTGTTCTGCCAGCCACTTGGCGTGGTCACGGGTCGGGCCGCAACCCGCTATGACCTTGAACCCCTCTTTGTGCAAACGCTGACAAATGGCGGTACCGATGCCACCCATGCCACCGGTTACGTACGATACTTTTTGACTCATTGTTCTTACTCCTAGAATTGACGAACAGACGCTACCGCTTTCACTATAGCGACTAATTCCTTAAGGCGTATTGCGGAAAACACTGAGATCAGTGACGTCCGCGCGTGAGGCTCAACGCTCAATCGTCAGCGCCACGCCCATACCGCCCCCAATACACAGCGAGGCAATGCCCTTCCTGGCATCGCGCCGCTGCATTTCGTGCAGCAAAGTCACCAGGATGCGGCAACCAGAGGCGCCGATCGGGTGACCCAGTGCAATCGCACCGCCGTTGACATTGACCTTTGACGTATCCCAGCCCATCTGCTGGTGCACCGCGCAGGCCTGCGCCGCGAAGGCTTCGTTGATTTCCAGAAGGTCCAGGTCAGCAACACTCCAGCCGGCACGTGCCAAGGCCTTTTGTGAGGCTGGCACCGGCCCCATGCCCATCAGTGCCGGATCGAGGCCGCTGGTGGCATAACTGGCAATGCGGCCGAGGGGTTTCAGACCCAGGGCAGCCGCCTTCTTGGCGCTCATCACCATCACGGCGGCAGCACCGTCGTTGAGTCCGGAAGCATTGCCAGCGGTCACGCTGCCGGCTTTGTCAAAGGCCGCTCGCAGACCCGCCAGGGCGTCGCCGTTGGTCTTTCTGTTGAGATACTCGTCCGCCGCAAAAATGATCGGATCCCCTTTCTTCTGGGCAATGCTGACCGGGACTATCTCATCCTTGAATTTTCCAGCATCCTGGGCCGCGGCGGCCTTCTGCTGACTGGCCAGCGCCAACTCGTCCTGCATGGCGCGGGTGATGCCGTATTGCTTGGCGACATTCTCGGCCGTGATACCCATGTGGTACTGGTTGTA
>CAYHDD010000117.1:0-7882 GCA_964355195.1 uncultured Rhodoferax sp.
GACCTACGGATTAACAGTCCGGCGCTCTACCAACTGAGCTATCGAGGAACAAGCCTTAAATTATAGCGGCAAAAATTTCTTCAATTCGTTCATGCGACGTGAAGTGTTGTTCCTGCCGCCCAATCAAATAGCCGATTGACTGGTCCAGAACCTTCTGTGCCTACGCGAAGCTGTTTGTGTTCAGCGGATCAACATTGAAAGCTTGCCGGTCTTGTCTTTCCAGTCATCGGCGTCCGGCATCGGCGACTTGCGCTTGGATATGCCTTTCCAACTCGGCAGTTTGGCCAGTTCCGCGTTGAGCTTTATCATGTGTTGCTGGTCGGCCGGTACATCTTCTTCGGCGTAGATGGCGTTCACCGGACACTCCGGGATGCACACTGCACAGTCGATGCACTCATCTGGATCTATGGTCAGGAAATTGGGGCCTTCGCGAAAGCAGTCAACAGGGCAAACGTCAACGCAGTCGGTGTATTTGCATTTGATGCAAGCTTCGGAAACGATATGTGTCATTTTGAAGGGAGGTGCGGCGAGTGGTGGAAGTCGGCGATTTTAATTGATCAGCACAGCGCCCGCTGTCTCGTGCGACCCTGCGTCGACCAATATCAACGAACCCAGGGTGCGTGATCGACTGTAGGGCAGAGTGACGATTGAGGTTGCCCCCGAAAAACGTACTCCATAGCTGATGGAGAACTTCAGTTCTTGGAGGGTACGAAATGATCAAGAGAAAAGATGGACAGGCGCGTGGCAAATACGCGCTGGAATTCAAGATGAAGGCGGTGCGCCTGGTTAACGGCGGACAGGCGGTGCCGGTGACAGTGAAGATACTGGGCGCGCCGACGCAGACGCTGGGCAACCGGCTGCGCCTGAGTGGAAAGGGTCAACTCAAGGGCGCCGGGGACGAACCCGTATCGCCAGAACAAATGGAGCTGGCCCGACTGCGTGCCGAGTTGTCCAGAGTAAATCTGGAGCGCAACATCCTGGGAAAAGCGGCGGCGTACTTCCCCAAGGGGTCACTGTGAAGTACGCGTGAATTGCCAAACATAAGGCGGTGTGGCCCGTCAGCCTGAACTGCGAGGTGCTGGGAGTCAGCGCCCGCGGCTACTTTGAACATTGGCGCCGCAAAGATAGCGCCAAGCCCAGTAAGCCCGGTGGCAACAAGCTCATCCGCGACGAAGCCTTGCTGGTGCACATCAAGACCATCCATGCTCAGGTCAAGCAGGAATACGGCCGGCCCAAGATGTGGAAAGAACTCTTGGTCCGAGGCATCCGTGTAGGCAAAGAGCGAGTAAGAAAGCTCATGCAGCGCCACGGCATCAAGGCCAGGGGTAAAAGAAAGTTTGTCGGCACCACTGACAGCAAGCATGACCTGCCTGTTGCACCCAACCTGCTGGAGCGCGATTTCACGGCTGAGCGGCCCAACCAAGTGTGGACGACCGACATCACCTACATTGCCACCGACGAGGGCCGGCTGTACCTGTTCGCCCTGATTGACTTGTACAGCCGTCAGGTCGTCGGCTGGAGCATGAAGGAGCACATGCAAGCAAGCCTGGTGGTTGATGCGCTGCGTATGGCGTACTTCCGCCGCCGACCTGGGAGCGGTCTGATTGTTCATTCAGACAGAGGGAGCCAATACTGTGGGCATGACTTCCAGAACGCATTGAAAGGCTACGCCATGTTGTCTTCGATGAGTCGCATAGGCGATTGCTGGGACAACGCCCCGACCGAGAGTCTATGGGGACATCTGAAGGTGGCGCGCTTGCATGGCCGGCGATTTGCTACACGCCGAGATGCCATGGACGAAGTGATTGATTGGCTGGGTTTTTACAACAGCACAAGACCGCACCAGACGCTGGACTATGTCAGTCCGATAGCGTTTGAACAACGCTGGTTCGCGGCCCAGCAGCAGGACAGGAAAACCGCACAATGGGGTGACTATGAAGTACGTTTTTCGGGGGCAACATCACGCAGCCAAGAGCGCTTCATGATGCGCTCAAATAGTGCCACGCAGGCGTCAGCCTCGACCCGCATGCAAACCTGTACCGGCCCCGACATGGGCCGCCCGCGGTCCGACTCAATGGGCTTGAAGGTTTGGCGCTTCAAAGTCGTTTGCCCCAGCTCTGGCCCGCTGGTGGCAACCTCGATTTGTCCCGGCACAACGCTGAAAAACTCTGGGTTAACGAGGTAGATGAAGGCCAGGACATCGTGCCCGAAGCATGCGTTCAGGTTCGCCAGGCGTGGCGACTCCTGAACACAAAAATTTGTGTAGAAGCGAGCTGCGTGCAATAGGGTGTCGGTCACGGCGTGCTGCTGGTGTTGCGCCAGATCTTCAAACAGGGCCAGCGGCAGAATTACCTTGTGTGTCACATCCAGCCCGACCATGGTCAGTTTCCAACCGGCACAAAAGACTCGGACGGCGGCGTGGGGGTCGTTCCAGATGTTGGCTTCGGCCACCGCCGAGACGTTGCCTGGCTCAATGATGGTGCCGCCCATAAGGATCACCTCGCGCAGCAATTGCGGCAAGCGCGGCTCCAGATCCAGCGCCAGACTGAGATTGCCGAGTGGGCCGACTGCCACTAGCGTGAGTTCGCCGGGGTGGGCGCGCGCCAGGTCAACGATGAAGTGAGCTGAGTTGCGCGGGTCGAGTGTGGCATCAAAGGGCAGCCGGGCCGGCAAATCCCCCAGCCCGTCGGCGCCATGGATGTGGGTCGGCGACGCTTGCATAGGCAGCATCAGCGGCCCTGGTACGCCTCGGCTGACAGGAATCGCCCGTCCGGCTAGCGCGGTCAGATAGCAGGCGTTGATGGCGGCCTGATCGACCGTCACATTGCCGAAGGTCGTGCTGATCCCGACGATGTCAATATCAGGATGCGCCAGGGCGAAATAGAGCGCCATAGCGTCATCCACACCGGGGTCGGTGTCGAAGATGACTCTGTGCGGCAGGGTTGACAAGGCCCGTCAACCGAGCGGACGCGTCAGGCGGGACAAGTCCCAGCAAGAGGTCAGCCGGACCTCGTCCACGCGATGCGTTGGAGCCAAACGGAGATCAATGCTAGGCCGTTGGCGGCACATAGCCTTGTGCCGCATCGGCGCCATCACCAAAGAAGTGTTTTTCCATTTGACGCGCCAGATACTGACGAGACTGTGCGTCGGCCAGATTCAAGCGGTTCTCGTTGACCAGCATGGTCTGGTGACGCACCCAGTCAGCCCAGGCCGCCTTGCTGACGCTCAGCCAAAGACGTTTGCCAAGTTCACCGGGGTAGGGCGGAAAATCCAGACCTTCAGCCTCGATACCAAGTTTGATGCATTTGACCGTGCGTGCCATTTTTAGCCTTTTCCGAGTTCTTTTGAAAGGGTGAACTTTAGCAAGCTTTCCGGACTATGCGCGGCAGTGCGGTAAAATCAGACGCATGGCAAAAGCTGACACCAAAACCAAAATGCTGGCCGACGGTCTGCGTTACAAATCCAAAGTCTCTGGTTCACCGTTCACAGCGGCGACCTCCTTTGGAGCCGCAACCATGTCGTGCTTCTTATGTGGCAAACATCGAGCCCGATCTCAGATGGTGACGCGCAAGATTCTGGGCAAGTCCCAGGCCGTGTGCTCACCTTCCTGCAAGGCCGCTGACGAGGCCGCGAGCTGATTCCCAAGTGCTTGCGTAGACTCATGTACTGGCTGGATAGGTCGCCACGCTCGGTGTTGGCGCTGCTGTGCGTGATCTGTTTGGGCCTACTCGGATTTAGCCAATACTTGCAACATGTCAAGGGGATCGAGCCTTGCCCGATGTGTGTTGTGCAACGCTATGCCTTCGTACTGGTCGCACTGATTTCCGGTTTGGCAAGCATTGGTCGCCACCGATTTGCTCACATCACCGGGGCTTTGCTGCTGTTGCCGAGCGCCGGTTTTGGAGCTTACGTGGCAGCGCGGCAGAGTTGGCTTCAGTGGTACCCGCCTGAGGTGGTGAGCTGTGGCCGCGACTTCTACGGCATGATCGACACCTTTCCGCTGCAACGCGCCATTCCGATGATCTTCAAAGGAAGCGGTGACTGTAGCAAGGTCGATTGGGTCTTTCTGGGTGGCTCCATCGCCAACTGGACCTTCATTTGCTTCGGCGCCATCGTTATCTTGGTGGCGACGCTGCTGTGGCGTCAGGCGCGTCCGCGCGCCTTCTGATCAACAAGCGTTCAACTCGGTGTCAGCTTCTTGACCAGTACCTGGCTGCGACGATCGGCGTTGTATTTGCGTTTGCGCGCATCAGGCAACCATGAGATGTCGACGAGCACGAAGCCGCGTTTCAGGAACCAGTGCGTGGTACGGGTCGTGAGGACGAAGATACTTTCCAGTCCGGCAGTTTTGGCGCGTTGCTCGATGCGCTTCAAGACCCGTTCTCCATCGCCCTGGCCTTGCACCTGCGGTGACACGGTGAGCGCAGCCATTTCGGCGGTGCGCGCTTCCGGGTAGGGGTACAACGCGGCGCAGGCGAAGATCACGCCATCGTGTTCAATGACCGTGTAGGTGCCGACGTCGCGTTCGATCTCGGTGCGACTGCGTTTGACCAGAGTTCCGTCCTTCTCGAACGGCTCTATCAATTGCAGGATGCCACCGACGTCATCAACCGTGGCTTCGCGCAGGCTTTCCAATTTTTCATCGACCACCATAGTGCCAATGCCATCGTGCACATAGACTTCCAGGAGGATGGAGCCATCCACGGCAAAGGGAATGATGTGGCTTCGCTCCACGCCGTTCCTGCAGGCCTTGACGCAATGCTGAAGGTAGAACGCCGCGTCGGTCGGTTGGTCGGGCGGTGGCAGCTCGGTCAACAGCCGCTCGGCTGTAGCCAGCGGCAATTCAGTGTCAATCGGGTTGTCCTCGCTCTCGGGCTGCCGCGGGTCAACGCGCAGACCTGGGATCTCGGTCACGAAGATCAGCTTGTCCGCCTGCAACGCGCAAGCGACCGACGTGGCGACTTCTTCCATGCTCAGGTTGAAGGCTTCACCCGTGGGGGAAAAACCCACGGGTGACAGCAGCACCATGGCGCCGAAATCCAGCGTTTTCAAAATACCGGCCGTGTCCACCTTGCGCACCAAGCCGGAATGCTGAAAGTCGACACCCTCAACAATACCCACCGGGCGTGCGGTTAGAAAATTGCCGGAGATCACGCGCACAGTCGCACCCGCCATAGGCGTGTTGGGCAGGCCCTGACTGAAGGCGGCTTCGATTTCATAGCGCAGTTGACCGGCCGCTTCTTGGGCGCAGTCGAGTGCAATGCTGTCGGTGATGCGCATGCCATGCGAGTAAAGTGCACTGTGGCCTTTCGCCCGAAGCTGTTCGGTGACCTGCGGTCGGAAACCATGCACCAGGACGACTTTCACGCCCATGCTCTGGATCAGCGCGAGGTCTTGCGCGACGTTCTGAAGTTTGCCTGCCGCGATGGCTTCACCAGTGAGGCCGATCACGAAGGTCTGGTTCCTGAATTTGTGAATGTAGGGTGCGACCGAGCGAAACCAGGGCACAAACGTGAAGTTGAAAACGGAGGACATAGGGTTTAGTGGGGCTGCTTGCGCTGATAATTGTCGGCTGTCACCCTGTTCATTCTGACTGAAGTTTCGCACTTGTCCGCCATTCCCATCAAAATCGAGTTTCCCGAATCTTTGCCAGTGTCGGGGAAACGCGACGAGATCATCGCCGCAATGCGCCAATATCAGGTGATCATCGTCTGCGGCGAGACTGGCTCAGGCAAAACCACGCAACTCCCCAAGATTGCTCTGTCGATGGGGCGCGGGCGCTTGAACTATGCACCCGGACAGGGAAAGTTGATAGGTCACACGCAGCCTCGTCGAATTGCAGCCAGCAGCGTTGCCAAGCGCATTGCCGAGGAGCTGAACACGCCGCTGGGCGAGGTCGTTGGCTACAAGGTCCGGTTCCAGGATCGGCTCAGTCGCGACGCCTCGGTCAAATTGATGACGGACGGCATCTTGTTGGCCGAGACGCAGACCGATCCTCTGCTCAGGGCGTACGACACGCTCATCATTGACGAGGCGCATGAGCGCAGTTTGAACATCGATTTCCTGCTTGGCTATTTGCGTCAGATCTTGCCGCGTCGCCCGGACCTGAAAATTGTGGTGACCTCGGCTACCATAGATGCGCAGCGCTTCGCCGACCACTTTGCATCGACGAGTGGCCCGGCACCGGTGATCATGGTGTCCGGTCGCATGTTCCCGGTTGAACAACGGTACCGTCCGTTTGAGGAGTCACGCGACTACGACCTCAACTCTGCCATGGCCGACGCCGTTGATGAGCTATGGCGTGACCCACGGCAGAGCGGCGATATTTTGATCTTCCTCAGTGGTGAGCGCGAGATACGCGATACCGCTGATCACTTGCGCAAACACCTGAGTCATCAACCCGTTCTTCGCAGTGCTGAGGTGCTACCCCTGTTTGCACGGCTTTCGCAAGCCGAGCAGGACCGCATCTTCGAGGGGCATAGCGCACGGCGCATTGTGTTGGCTACCAACGTCGCTGAAACCTCGCTCACTGTGCCAGGTATACGCTACGTGATCGATGCTGGCACAGCTCGTTTGAAGCGCTACAGTTTTCGTAGCAAAGTTGAACAATTGCTGGTCGAGCCGATTAGTCAATCATCGGCCAATCAGCGTGCTGGTCGCTGCGGCCGGGTCGCCAACGGTATTTGCATCCGGCTGTACGCGCAACTGGATTTCGACGCTCGCACACGCTACACCGAGCCTGAGATTTTGCGCAGTTCGCTGGCCGGTGTGATCTTGCGTATGAAGTCCTTGAACCTGGGCTCGGTCGAGGACTTTCCCTTCATCGAGCGGCCCTCGGGTCGTGCCATCGCGGACGGTTACCAATTGCTGGCCGAACTCGGCGCGGTCGATGATGCCCATGAGTTGACCGTCATCGGCCAAGAGCTGGCTAAACTGCCGCTTGATCCTCGCGTGGGTCGCATGATTCTGGAGGCGCGCACACGCGGCGCCCTTGATGAAGTTCTGATCATCGCTGCAGCGCTCAGCGTGCAGGATGTGCGTGACCGTCCGATGGAGGCGCAGACGCAGGCCGACCAGGCGCATGCCAAGTTTGATGATGAAAAGAGCGAGTTTTCTGGCTACCTGAAACTGTGGAAGTGGATCAACGATCAAAAAGGGGACAGACCCCGATCAGCCAAGACGCTCACTGGTTCGCCTGGCTCCAGCAATCGGGACCTGACCACCTTGCCATCGCACAAGCTGTCAAATCGCCAGTACGAGCAGTTGCTGCGCCAGAATTTCATCAATCTGCGCCGAGTGCGCGAGTGGCGTGACATTCATTCACAACTGCACATGGTGGTGGCGGAGCACAAGTGGCGACTCAATAGCCTGTCGGCCAGCTATGAGCAACTCCACCTGTCGTTGTTAGCGGGGTTGCTGGGCAATATCGGTTGCAAGTTGGAGACCGAGGGCCCATCGGGTGACTACCTGGGGGCACGCAGCATCAAGTTTTATCCGCATCCGGGCGCCCGTTTGTCGAAGAAGCCCGGGCGCTGGATTGTTGCTGCCGAGCTGGTTGAAACGACGCGCCTGTTTGGGCGCGGTATAGCCCATATTGAGGCGCCATGGCTGGAGCAACTGGCAGCGCACTTGTTGAAGAAGCAATTGCTGGACCCCCACTGGGAGAAGAAGGCCGCCGAAGTCGTGGCGTTGGAACGCGCGACGCTCTACGGCATCGTGATCTACAACGGGCGACGGGTCAATTATGGGCGTATTGACCCTCACGCAGCGCGCGAGATCTTCATTCGGCAGGCCCTCGTGGACGGGCAGTGGGAGACGACGCTGCCGTTTCTTGAAGCCAACCGCAAGCTTATTAAAGTGGTGGAGGAACTGGAACACAAGG
>CAYHDD010000118.1:0-7787 GCA_964355195.1 uncultured Rhodoferax sp.
CTTTCCTGTCCGGTATTTTGGCAGTCGCGGTGGCATCGCCCTGCACCGCACCCTTCATGGGGGCAGCGCTCGGTCTGGCGCTGGCTTTGCCAGCGCTACAGGCTTTGCTGATCTTTGCCTGCATCGGCGTCGGCATGGCCCTGCCCTACCTGGCGGCGAGCTTGATTCCAGCGGCAGCCAAACTACTGCCGCGACCGGGCGCCTGGATGGACACTTTCCGCCGCGCTATGGCGTTTCCGATGTTTGCGACGGTGGTCTGGCTGGTCTGGGTGCTGGGCCAGCAAAGCGGCATCGATGGTGCGGGGGCCTTGCTGGGCCTGCTGGTGGCTTTGAGCGCGGTGCTGTGGGCACTCACGCTGCACGGACGCGGGCGCGTCGTCATGTTGGTCATCTCTGTCGGGCTGGGCAGTGTCTTGACGGCGGCCATCGGTCGCCTCGTCGTCAAGACGGTCGAAATCAGTGCCAGCACGAGCGGCACGGAGCGGTGGAAAGCCTGGGCACCGGGCCGGGTCGAACAGGCGCTGGCGAGCGGCACGCCGGTGTTTGTGGACTTCACCGCCGCCTGGTGTGTTACCTGCCAGTACAACAAGAAGACCACATTGGCGAATGCCGAGGTGCGGGCTGATCTGGAGGCCAGGAAGGTGACCCTGCTGCGTGCCGACTGGACGCGCTACGACCCGGCCATCAGCGCCGCACTGGCGCAATTGGGACGCAACGGCGTACCGGTCTATGTGCTCTACAAGAGTGGAAAGACGCCGCTGGTGATGTCCGAAATCCTGACCGTGCAAGAGCTGCGCTCCGCACTGGCAACGCTGTAATTCCATTTCCAAACCATCCCTGTCGTCGTTGTCTCACCTTGCCGTGCTACAGCACTGCCTGCGGCTCGACGCCTAGACACGAATGATTTGGAAATGGAATAAGCACGACAAGCCATTGATTCGCTCGCATTGACGCTGGGCGGCTCGGCCGGGTGCTTAAGACCGTGTTAATTTGCATTGGTTAGTCTTGCTGTCCATCTTCAACGACTTCACTTCATGCAACCCACCCTGATCTGGGACATCCCGACCCGACTCTTTCACTGGACGCTGGCCCTGAGCTTTGCTGGGGCCTGGTTGACGAGTGAGGCGGACGCCTGGCTTTCGGTCCACGTTTTTCTGGGCTATCTGATGCTCGGCCTGATCGTGTTTCGCGTGATCTGGGGTTTCACTGGCACCCATTACGCCCGCTTTGCTTCGTTCTGGTTCAGCCCGAAAGAGGCGCTGAGCTATCTGCGTGATGTGATCTCGAATCGGGCCGCGCGCCACCTCGGCCACAACCCGACCGGCAGCCTGGCTATCTACCTGCTGCTGGCGCTGACGTTGGTCGTGGGGTTTACCGGCTTCTTCACGCTGGGCGTTGAGGAACAGCACGGCGCCGTGGCAGGCTGGCGGGCCATCACGCAGGGACGCTTCTTCAAGAAGCTGCACGAGTTTTCAGCCATTGTGATGCTGTTGCTGGTCTTCGGTCATCTTGCCGGTGTCATCGTCGAGAGCTGGCTGCACAAGGAAAACCTGGCGCGCTCCATGCTCACAGGCATCAAACTGTCCGACCTGGGCGCCGTGCGCGTCAAGGCCCGGGCTGGCGTGGCGCTGCTGCTGCTTGCCCTGATGCTGTCCTTTGGGGGCTGGTGGTTCTTCTACACGGTGCAAGCTCCCGTACAAAAGCAACTTGGTGTCGCTGCGGCTGGCAAGACGCCGCCTGTGGCCTTTGTCGGTCCCAAGCTGGCAGACAACGCCCAGTGGCGCGAGGAGTGTGGCAGCTGCCATCTGGCGTTTCACCCGTCTTTGCTGCCAAGCCGTTCCTGGGTTCGCATCATGAGCGAGCAAAAGCAGCACTTTGGCTCCGATCTGGGTCTGGACGCCGCCACCAGCACGGCTGTGCTGAGCTTCATGACCGGCAACGCCGCCGAGCGGCACCAGACTGAACCGGCCACCAAGATTGACCTTTCCCTGAAGGCTGAGGTGACGCCGCTGCGTATCACCGAGACGCCCTACTGGCTCAAGAAGCACCGCGACATTGCTCAGGCCGACTGGGGTTCGTCACTGGTCAAGAGCAAGAGCAACTGCACGGCCTGCCACCTGGACGCCGAGGCCGGCACGTTTGAGGATGCTGCCATGCGCATCCCGGCGCGGCCAAACCCGACCGCCAGTCAGTAAGGGCGTAGCTGCGCGTTGTGGCGGCCGCGCGTGATGGAGGCCGTCTTCTTGCTGCGACAATTAAGCCATGAATACACCTGCCCAAGCCAGCGCTTTTGCGCCCCTCCAAAACGACAGCTTTCTGCGCGCCTGCCTGCGCCAGGCCACTGATCACACGCCCATCTGGCTGATGCGCCAGGCCGGACGCTATCTGCCTGAGTACCGCGCGACGCGGGTCAAGGCGGGCGATAGCTTCATGGGCTTGGCGACCAATGTGGACTACGCCACCGAAGTCACACTGCAACCGATTGACCGCTACGCGCTCGACGCCGCGATTCTGTTCAGCGACATCCTGACGGTGCCCGATGCCATGGGCCTGGGCTTGAGCTTTGGCGCCGGTGAGGGGCCACGTTTTGCCTCGCCCGTCAGCGACGAGGCAGCCGTGGCGCGCCTGGCGGTGCCTGACATGGACAAGCTGCGTTACGTGTTCGATGCCGTGACCTCGATTCGCCACGCATTGAAGGGTCGTGTGCCTCTGATCGGTTTCTCCGGCAGCCCCTGGACGCTGGCCTGTTACATGGTGGAAGGCAAGGGGTCGAGCGACTACCGATTGATCAAGACCATGCTCTATAAGCGCCCTGACTTGATGCACCGGATCCTGCAGGTCAATGCCGATGCGGTCGCCCTCTACCTCAACACCCAGATCGAGGCCGGCGCCCAGGCGGTTATGGTTTTCGACAGCTGGGGTGGGGTTCTGGCCGATGGCGCTTTCCAGGAATTCAGCCTGGCTTACACGGCACGCGTGCTGGCGCAATTGACGAAAGAGCACAGGGGCGTGCGCATCCCGAGCATCGTCTTCACCAAGGGCGGCGGGCCGTGGCTGGCAGAAATGGGGCATTTGGACTGCGACGTGCTGGGGCTCGACTGGACCGTCAACCTTTCCAGGGCGCGCACCCTGATCGGTGGCACGAAAGCGCTGCAAGGCAATCTGGACCCCAACGTGCTGTTCGCCGAGGCGGCGCAGATCGAGGCCGAGGTCGTCAAACTGCTGAGCAGTTTTGGCACGCCGCACCAGGGCCCTGGAACCGGTCCAACGCATATTTTCAATCTCGGACACGGCATAAGTCAGTACACACCTCCCGACCATGTGGCGTCCCTGGTGCAAGCCGTGCACGCGCACTCGCGGCGCATGCGTGCCTGACAGGGTGGCTCAGTTTCCTAGCACCTTTTGGGCCGAAGAGGGGTTAGTGAAGCCTGACTTATGCACAAAAATTTTGTTGCACCGCAAAAGTTTCTGCTCTAGGACTGATGTCCGCTACAAAACCAATAGCGACTGTAAGGTGTTGATTTATATGGACTTTGGATTTTGCTGATTTTGCGGGCATTTCAGTGAAAGCCTTGATTTGCAAGGCTTTGGCGGTACTGAAGGCAAGTTATCAACAAAGTTACCCACAGAAATTCTGGACCCGCCACAAATTGATTATGAATCAACAACTTAAGGGGGTTTCCGGAAGTTCACATCAACTTCCGCCCTCAACTCAGGTTCTCCCATGAAGCTGATTCCGGTGCTGCTTCAGACGCCGGTTCACAGCCAGTTGGCCGGTACGTTGAGCTACCGAAGCGAGCAGGCGCTGGCGCCCGGTAGCTTGGTCCGCGTGCCGCTGGGAAAGCGCGAGTTGCTGGGTATTGTCTGGGATGCGCCCGATCCGGCGGACCTGCTGACAGCCCGGGATTCGATTGCACCTGAGAAGCTGAAGTCCATTGCCGCAGCGCTGGACGGTATTGCGCCGCTCAGCGCCGCCTGGCGGCAACTGGTTAGCTTCACCGCCAACTACTACCAACGCTCGGCCGGGGAGGTGGCTCTGGCGGCCCTGCCACCCCAGCTCAGGGAGTTGAGTACGCTGCAATTGGCGCGCCGCTTCAAACGCTATGCCAAGCTCGGCGCGCCCGAGCCCGTTGCCGTGGAAGGCGGCGTTGGCGCGCCGGAATTGACGCCGGAACAGCGACAGGTGATCGATCAATTTCACAGCGCCAGTGGTCCGTTCCTGTTGTTTGGCACCACCGGAAGCGGCAAGACCGAGGTTTATCTGCAATTGGTCGAACAGTTGTTGCGTACGGACCCGAGTGCGCAAGCGTTGGTGATGGTGCCTGAAATCAACCTGACGCCGCAGCTCGAAGCGCGTTTCAGGGCGCGCTTCGAGTCGGCCTTTGGCGGGGCGGCGGTGGTGTCCCTGCACAGTGGCATGACGCCGGCGCAACGCTTGCAAAGCTGGCTCGCCGCCCATGGCGCGGTCGCGCGCATCGTGCTCGGGACACGCATGGCCATCTTTGCCTCCATGCCAGCGCTCAAGCTCATCATCGTCGACGAAGAGCACGACCCCAGCTACAAGAGCCAGGAGGGTGCACGTTACTCGGCGCGTGACCTGGTGGTTTACCGTGGGCGACTCGAAGGCGCCAAGGTCTTGCTCGGCTCGGCCACGCCGTCGCTGGAGAGCTGGCATCACAGTCGGCCCGTCGTCGAGGGTGGGCGCTACGTGCGTCTGCAGATGCCGAGTCGCATCGGAGAGCGCGCCGTGTTGCCATTGGTGCGTCGTGTCGACATGAAGCGTCAGCCCAAAAAGTGTGTCATCGCGCCGCCTTTGTTGCAGGCCATCACCGAGCGCGTGGCGCGTGGCGAACAGAGCCTTGTTTTTCTCAACCGCCGCGGCTACGCGCCGGTGCTGCAATGCTCGGACTGTGACTGGAAAAGCGAGTGCACGCATTGCAGCGCCTACCGCGTCTTTCACAAAATCGACCGCACCCTGCGTTGCCACCACTGCGGTTTCGCCGAGCGCGTACCGCGGGCCTGTCCGGCCTGCGGCAGTCCCGATATTGCCTCGTTGGGGCGCGGCACCGAGCGGCTTGAAGAGCACCTGGCCGAGTTGCTGGCGGATGTGCGGCGCCCGGATGGCGAGGCGGTGCGCATTGCCCGCATCGACGCCGACAGCACGCGCCTCAAGGGCGAGTTGGAGCTGCAACTGGCGCGCGTTCATGCCGGTGAGGTGGATGTGCTGGTCGGCACCCAGATGATTGCAAAAGGGCACGATTTTCGCCGCATCACCCTGGTCGCAGCGGTCAACCCCGACGGCGCCCTGTTTTCCAGCGACTTTCGTGCTTCCGAGCGGCTCTTCGGTCTGCTGCACCAGGCCGCTGGGCGCGCCGGGCGCGACGCCGACTTGGGCGCTCGCAGCGAGATGTGGTTGCAGACCGCACAGCCGCAGCACCCTTTGTTCGATGCCTTGAAACGCCACGACTACCCGGCCTTTGCGGCGGCTGAGCTGAAACAGCGCGAGCAAGCCGGCATGCCGCCCTTCAGTTTTCAGGCGCTGGTGCGCGCCGAGGCGCGAACGCAACAGGTGGCGCAGGACTTTCTGTCGGCCGCGAAGGCGCGAGCCGAGGCGCTGGTTGATGCAGCGCAACTGCTGCGTCTGATCACGCTCTACCCGGCGGTGCCCATGAGCATGCAGCGCATTGCCAACGTGGAACGGGCGCAAATGCTGATCGAAAGCCCATCGCGCACGGCGCTGCAAAGATTCTTGGCCACCTGGCAAAGCGTGCTGCACGACACGCGCCAGCAGCCGGTAGGTCGCGGCCTGCTGCGCTGGGCGATTGATGTGGACCCACTCGCAATCTGAGCGCACCACCCGCCTGCTCCATCGAGCGGCGCAGGTGCGCAACGTGCTCACGTCAGCAAGGCCACCGCCGCCGAGAAACTGATGAACGCAGCTGCCGTTGACAGCAGGATGATGCGCGTAATGCGGCCGTTGTCGGCGTCAAAGCGCTCGGCCAGCAGGGATACATTGCTGGCGCTGGGCAGGGCGGCGGCGAGTACGATCACCGTCAGCGCAAACTTGTCCAATGGCAGGCCCAGACCCAGGGCGGCGGAGCCCACCAGCAGCACCAGGAGCGGATGCAGCAGCAGCTTGATGGCGGCCACTGACAAATAGTCGCGCAGAGGTATCGGCGCATGGCCGCTGGCGGCGGTCATGATCTGCGAGCGTGCCAACACGGCGCCAATCGTGAAGAGCGCCACCGGGGAGGCTGCGTCGGCCAGCAGGGTCACGGTTTGCAGCATTGGCTTGGGCAACTCCAGATGCACCACGGACGACAGCGCTCCGAGCAGGATGGACCATGGCAAGGGGTTGCCGGCGACGCCTTTCAATGCCTTGACGGCGGCCTGACGGGCACCGTGCTCATCGGCCAGGTCCAGACGCGACAGCGCAATGCACAGCGATGTGGTCAGCACCATGTCGACCAACATCGTCAGGATGATCGGTCCGGCGGCTTGCGCGCCAAGCAGCGCCACCAGCAGCGGTACGCCCATGAAGCCGGTATTCGGAAAAGCGGCCACCAGGGCACCAAAGGATGCGTCGTTCCAGCCGATGCCTGCGCCCTTGCTGATCGCAATGGTGAAAGCAACCGTGACGAGGGCGCAAAAGGCCCAGGTGAGCAACACCCCCGCGTCGAGCAGTTGCGCCAGCGGCGTGATCGCGCCAAACCGGTACAGCATGCAGGGCAGTGCAAAGAACAGCACAAAGCTGTTCAGACCGGGAATCGCTTCCAGCGGCAGCATGCGTCGACTGGCCGCCAGATAGCCGCACAGCACCAGCGCGAAAAAGGGAAAGGTGACGAGCAATACTTGGAGCACGTTGACTATTGTCACTGCACTTCATCGGCAGGCCTTGAACGCGGCGCCGCATCGGCCCACAATCTTGCATCGTCGCCTGATTTTGACCAGGTTTGTTGGTCGGGTGACGAGTGAGAGGACACCGTTTCGGAAGCCCGGGGTCCATTCTGGGGTGTGCTGCAAAGGCGCAGCAAGCGCTCAAATGAAGACTTCCCCATCCTCGGACCAGGAATTCTCATGTTCAAACATATTCTGATACCTACCGATGGCTCGGAACTCTCCAATATAGCCATCCAAAACGGGGTCAAATTTGCCAGGGAGATCCATGCCAAGGTGACCGGCCTGACAGTGACGACACCCTATCACCTGGTCGCGCTCGACACTTTGCAAGTGATTGACACTCCCGAGCAGTACGAGAGTGACATGAAGGCGCTGGCCGAGCGCCACCTGGGCGTCATCAAACAGGCTGCTGAGCAGGCGGGTGTCTCTTGTGATCTGGTTCACTGCAGCAGCGATCATCCGTACGAGGAAATTGTCAACACCGCGCAGGAGCGTGAGTGCGATGTGATCTTCCAGGCCTCGCATGGGCGGCGCGGCATGCGCGCGCTGATTGTGGGCAGCGAGACCAACAAGGTGCTGACGCACAGCAAGATTCCCGTGCTGGTCTACCGTTGACGGCGCGAAGCCCGGCGGTGCGGGGGCGGTCGGCGCATCTGTATGATTCGCGGCTTCGCTCACGGTTTTTGAATGTCACCCCCACCTCCCCAAGCATTGGCTGGCCTGAATTCGGCCCAGCAGGAAGCCGTCAATTTCATGCACGGCCCCTGCTTGGTGGTGGCCGGCGCGGGTTCGGGCAAAACGCGGGTCATCACGTACAAGATTGCGCGTCTGATACAGGCCGGGCTGGAGCCTGGGCGCATCGTCGCCATCACCTTCACCAACAAAGC
>CAYHDD010000119.1:0-7784 GCA_964355195.1 uncultured Rhodoferax sp.
ACTTGTCAACGCTTAGACAGGTACTGGCGCCAGTCGATCAGAACACGGATGTGTCGACAACAGAGCACATTGCAACGCTCATTGGCATGGCGTTGATGGCTTGATGTAGATACAGGCTTGGCGTCACGTCATCACGTGCAAGAGTCTGGGTAGGTTCAGCGATTTTCCTGACAAAGAGTCGATTCCACCGTGGTTGACCTTCCAGTGAAAAGATGCAATTACCGCCGATTGGAATAGAGAGATAGAGCAAGAAAAAGTGAACGCGCAAGGACGCTAGCAAATCATCTGGGATGATTTAAAGCCGTCAGAGTATTTTGAAACGAACTGCAAAGAAAGCATATTCCCGAGGACTGAACCGAACCGAGAAGGTTTGCCAAAAATATCGGATTGAAATCGAAGCGCTGCCATGGACCAGAGCAAAGCATGTAGGTGAAACGTTCCGAGTCATGTTTTCCATCGCTGTCGGAGCATCATTGCTTTGGGCGCTGATGGCATGGATTGGCAGAGGCTTCAGGCAAACCGGGTTAACCCGCCTAGTGCGGGTTTTCACGAGGTAACGACACTGCCACCGCAAGGGCTATTCGTTGGTGCTACCGTGCATCGGGGCATGAGCTCTGCGCGTTTGTTCATATCGCGCACTCCTTTAGGTAACGTTTTTGACCCAGCCTTATCCGCTGGGTTCTTTTTTATAACCTTACTGGCAACATGCTGATAGAGTCGGGCCGGGCGCGAAAGCGTCCCCCGCTTTTCCTCCCTAAAGCGGGGCCTTGATGTGTGACAGCAAATAGGCTTATTACCCGGACTTTGTGCCGGGTTCTTTTTGCCCAAAAGACTGTATATACTTTTTGATGAGCGAAAGAACGTCATGTTCCCTGTGTACCCATTCATGAGGCAACCGGAAAGGCAGAGCAAGTGAGTGCTGCTGCGAAACGGTGGGTGTAACTCCCGACACGACTGCGCACTGGTGGCTACATGAAGGAAAAAAGCGACAAGAAACAAAAAAGCCCGCTAGTAATTAAGTAGCAGGCTTTCTATGTCCCTTGCGGGTTGTAGTGGTGGCGCTTCACGGATTCGAACCGCGGACCTGTGGATTATGATTCCATCGCTCTAACCGACTGAGCTAAAGCGCCAAGGCTCGGAATTATAACCAGAAGCAGTCCGCCGAAGGGCTATTGGTGCTTGAAACTAGCCTTGCGCTTGTTGACAAAGGCATCCATGCCTTCCTTTTGATCGGCGGTGGCGAACAGGGCGTGGAACAGGCGGCGCTCGAACATGATGCCGTCGCTGAGTGAGCCCTCGAAGGCCCGGTTGATCGACTCCTTGGCGGCCATGGTCGCCATTTGCGAGTAGTCACAGATCATCAGTGCCGCCGCCAGAGCTTCCTCCATCAGCTTGTCGAGTGGCACGACGCGACTCACCAGCCCGGCGCGCTCGGCCTCAAGTGCATCCATCATGCGTCCGGTCAGCGCCAAGTCCATCGCCTTGGCTTTGCCAACCGCGCGTGGCAGGCGCTGCGTGCCGCCCGCGCCTGGGATGATGCCGAGCTTGATTTCGGGTTGGCCAAATCGGGCGTTGTCGGCGGCGATGATGAAGTCACACATCATGGCCAGCTCACAGCCGCCACCCAGCGCGAAGCCACTGACGGCCGCAAGCACCGGTTTGCGGATGCCGCGAATCTGTTCCCAGTTGCGCGTGATGAAGTCGCCCTTGTAGACGTCGGCAAAGCTGTAGTCGGCCATGGCTCCGATGTCCGCTCCAGCTGCAAAGGCCTTTTCGCTGCCGGTCAAGATCATGCAGCCGATTGCCGGATCAGAATCGAAGGCCTGCAGCGCAGCACCCAGTTCGGTCATCAGGCTGTCGTTCAAGGCGTTCAGCTGTTTGGGGCGATTCAGGGTGATGACACCCACCTTGCCAGCTTCGATACGGACGGTGATCATTTCATAGTTCATAGGTTTCTCCTGTTCATGGGTGTAGCCATTGCTTGACCAAAGCTGCGTCGCGCGCCACCAGGCGCCACTTTGCGGTGGCTTTCGGCAAGCTCAACGCCAAACTGAAAATACGCTTGTCACGTGCCACCAGCGCGCCCACTTTCGAAGCGCTCCCGGCGTACAGCAACAAATCGTCGATCTTGCTCAAACGCCAGCACGAGGATTTTTCGCCCGAACCCACCTCCAGCGCCAGCCACTCGTCGCCCGCTGCCAAGCCAGCGCGCTCGGCAGCGCTGCCGCGCAGGACCGACTTGAGATGAACGCCCGAGCCCTCCTTGAGCACCACGCCCAACTGCTGCGCGATTCCTGCGGGCTCCTCTTCAACGCCTACGCCTTGCTGCTCCAAGAGCTTCCTGAGCGGCAGGTCGGTCGTTGCGTGCACCCAGGTGACAAGCTCTTTGGAAAGCGTCTTTGCGCCCAGTGCCGTCAGCACAGCGGACAGGTCTGCCTCCGACATCGGACCTCCCGCGCAGCGCTGCCACAGAGCGCGCATCACAGCGTCGAGTGATGTCTTGCCTTGCTGGCGCAAGACCAGGTCAAGGCACAAGGCCACCAGCGAGCCCTTGGTGTAATAGCTCACCGTCGCATTGACGGTGTTTTCGTCCTGTCGGTAGTACTTGACCCAGGCGTCCATGCTCGCTTCGGCCAGGCTTTGCACTTTGCGTCCGGGTGTCTGTAGCACCTGATTGATGGTTTTGGTCAATAGTTTCAGGTAGCTTGCATCGTCAATGAGTTCAGCGCGGCGTAACAGCAGGTCATCGTAGTAGCTGGTAAATCCCTCAAAAAACCACAGTAATCGCGTGTAATTCTCGGCCTGGTAATCGTAGTGGGCAAACTCGGTCGGGCGCAGCCGCTTGACGTTCCAGGTGTGGAAGTATTCGTGGCTGATGAGGCCCAACAAAGTGACGTAGCCGTCACTGCGCTGGGTGACCGCTTCGATGTCTGCAACGGTCCCAGATGTCAGCGAGGGATGGCGCAACAGGGGAAGATCCTTGCGTCTGCAGATCAGGGCGGTTGAGTTGCGGTGTTCCAGGCCGCCATAGGCGTCGTCCACCGCATTGAGCATGAAGACGTAATTCTGGTGCGGCGCTTTGTTGGCGGCGCCGGTCTGCGGGCGATGCCAAAAACGAATCGCGGATTCGCAAATGTCTTGGCTGTCGGCCAGCAATCGTTGGCCATCAAAGCCGGGGGGCGCACCTGCCACCACAAATCGGTGAGGTACGCCACAGGCCTCGAATGAGCCGCTCCAGAACTTTCCCAGCTCCACCGGTGAGTCGACCAACTCGTCGTAATCGGCGGCCAGATAGCTGCCAAAGCCACTCTTGCTGACTTTCACCGGACGCAGGCCGGTAGCTAGCTGCCAGCCGGGCACAAGCTTGTCCGCCCCGATCTTCAGTGCATGCGCTGAGCGCTCTTGTCCATGCACACGCAGGAACAGGCTGGTGCCGTTGAAGAAGCCGCGTGTCGTGTCAAGCCATGCGCTGCGCACCGAGTTGTCGAAGGCGGAAATCTGATAGTTCAAGACCAAGGGCTTGTTGGCCGCGCAGTGGACCTGCCAGGTGCACTTGTCGAGTTGCGTCAATGTCAGCGCTTGACCCTCTTGATGCGCCCGTAGCTGCTGCAAATTCCTGGAAAACTCGCGTACCAGATAGCTGCCGGGAATCCAGGTGGGCAAGCTGACGAGCTGCGAGGCGGCTGGCTGGGCGATAGCCAGTTCGACCTCGAAAAGGTGTGCGTGCAGATCGGCAATCCGAACGCTGTAGGCGACTGCAGGGCCAGCCATCACTTCTTGACTTCCGACAGCATTTTTTCAATCTGATCCGTGGTGATGGCACCCGGGATTCGGCGGCTGTCCGCCAGGATCAGCGTCGGTGTGCCGGTAATCTTGTGTTTTTGACCGACTTCCAGATTGCGATCCAGCGCGGTCGTGTCACAACTGGCAGTGGTGGGCAGCTTGTCATGGACCATCCAGTCCTGCCAGGCCTTGCCCTTGTCCTTGGCGCACCAGATGTTCTTGGATTTCTCGGTCGAATCGGCACTCAAGATCGGATATAGAAACATGTGAACCGTCACATTGTTTACCTTTTGCAGGTCGCGCTCGAAACGCTTGCAATAACCGCAATTGGGGTCCTCAAAAACTGCCAGCTTGCGTTTGCCGTTGCCGCGCACAATCGTGAAAGCATCTTTCAGGGGCAGCGTGTCGAAGCTGATGGCGGTCAGTTTCTCGATCCGTTCCTCGGTCAGGTTGCGGCGCTGCCGGGTGTCGATCAGATTGCCCTGGAGAAGGAAGTTTCCCTCGGCGTCGGTGTAAAGGATTTCCGTTGAGTTGATGCGGACTTCGTAGATCCCGGGCATGGCGCTCTTGCTGATCTCATCAATCTTTTGGAACTGCGGAATGCGCTCGGCCAGATTCTTGCGAATCAGCGCCTCCTGTGCCGACACAAGGAAGGAGCATCCCATCAGGGAGCTCAGCAGCGAGAATTTCACGAATTTCACGAATTTCATATTTCCCCGTTGAAAACGATTAACAGCCCATGGCTTGGCGTGCCACCCAGTGCTTGACCAAGCCACTGCGCTCAAACCCGTTCATGCCCGAGTTTCGCGCCATTTGCCAGCCCGAGCCCTGGTGTGAAAACAGGCGCTCCAGTGCGTCCATCGTGGCATCCATCAGCATCACCTCGCCCTTGCGCGAGCGCTCGTAGCGGCGCAGCAGCCTTGGGTCATCGACCTTGCGCCAATACTCTCGCTGGCCCAGCACCGACGCCAGCGACGCCGCGTCCGAGAGGCCCAAATTCAGACCCTGCCCGGCCAAAGGATGCACATTGTGGGCTGCGTCGCCGGCCAGCGCCCAGGCTCCCGTGCCCTGCTGACCGACCCAACGTCGGGCGTGCGCGCTCTGCAAAGGCCAGGCGCTGCGTCCACTGATCAGGGTCAGTTTACCAAGCTGTCCAGCGCTGACAAGTTCGAGCTGCTGGCAGAATTCTTCGGCGCTTTCGTTCAAAAGGGACTGGGCGCGTTCGCGCAGCACCGACCAGACGATGCCGACCGAGCTGCCTGGCGGACCGTCGAGTGGCAAGAAGGCAAGAATCTCGCCCTTCGAAAACCACTGATATGCTGTTTGAGCATGCCCCGTGGCACACTGTAGCCGGGCCGCAATCGCGGTGTGAGGATAGGGCGTGATCTCAAAGTCAATACCCAGTTCGTGGCGCGTACTGCTGGAGCGGCCTTCGCAAATGACAGTCAACGGTGCTGGCAGCGGTGCTTCCAACACTTCGATCAGTGGCTGAAACCTGACCGCCTCGGCCAAGCGGTTTTCCAGCGTAGGGACGTCGACGATCCAAGTCAGGCCGGGCACCCTGAGTTCGCTGGCGCTGAAGTTGACTTCGCCGCCGTCATCGCCCTTGACACGCATGGCCAGCACCTCGGTGGCGTGAAGGGCGTCGGGCCAGCAACGCACGGATTCCAGCAGGGCGCGTGACTTGGCATTCAGGGCGTAAGCGCGTACGTCTGTGCTTGCTGACGATGGCGCGTCGCCGGCAGAGGGCGACTTCGGCACGAGGCCGACACGCAGCCTTGCACCCGCCAGCAACAGGGCCAAGCTGTGACCGACGATGCCACCGCCACGCACGCAAATATCAAAGGCTTGGGTCATGCTGCGATTGTAGAAGGCGAGCATCGGGTGAGCGAGTTGGCCAAAGTAGTTTGTCAACACCTCTAACAGGCGCAGGGCTCAATATCCCCCAAATGGGGGATATCAATTCAGGTCAGGACTTGGCTTAATCGAACTGTCGGCCGTTTGCTACTCGACAAAAACAACCGGATTGCGCTGCCACGGTAGCTGCCCTTGAGGGGCGACAGGGTGAAGAGCCAATGGCGCGGCAAAGTGACTCAAAGGGCGAAAGATGTCTCAATCGTTGATTCCCTCCTCGTGCGCGCAAGCCGCAGCCGATGCCGCGGACGACTGCACCCTGCCACTTTTCAAGTACGTCCCGCCGCGGCCTGTGCGGGGGGATTTTGGGCGCATTGTTGTTGGCGCTGAAACTTTCCACCAGATCGATGACTGCGATGAGTTCTACGCAGCGATTGGCTGCAAGCCTGGCCAGGCGATGGCGAGTTGGCTCCCAGAAGAAGTTCTTTGGGACAGGTACATCCGCGATGGCGCATCAATGTCGGGGCGTTGCTTGCAGGTACAAATCACTGCGTATTTGTATCGGAAATTGGTTGAGTTTAGGCAACGCTACGGACACGTGTACGACGAAATGCTCGAAAGATGCAATTCAGAATGCGCCGACGAGTGTGATGGGCATCGTTCCGGGTGCTCCACGCATCCTCGCGCCAATAATTGAGCAGATGTAGATACGCCAAATAAGCGCCAGATCGACCTTTGCGCTCGAGCTACCCGCTACAGAAATTCAAGCGACGCAGCCAAGCAATCGTCAAGATCGGTCCTGAACAATGACTCGTATCTCTTCTGGCGGGTTGCTGTTCAGTACAATTGGCACCAGTTTCCCCTAGGCAAAACGAGGACAAAAGCCTCGAACAACCGACGTATTCCTAATCGGTTTTCTGGTTTGCCGTCCGGGCATGCCAGCCGAGCATCCGGGGCCTCCACGATGCCGACAGTCGGTTCGATGGTGCGGAAGTGATCGATTTCTAAGGATATTTTCATGAGTTTGAAATGTGGCATCGTGGGCTTGCCGAACGTCGGTAAGTCGACTCTGTTCAACGCCCTGACCAAGGCCGGTATTGCGGCTGAGAACTACCCCTTTTGCACCATTGAACCGAATGTCGGCATTGTTGAAGTCCCCGATGCACGGCTTGATGCGCTGGCAGCTATCGTCAAGCCACAAAAGATTCAGCGCGCGATTGTTGAGTTTGTCGACATCGCGGGTCTGGTCGCGGGTGCCAGTACCGGCGAAGGGCTGGGCAACAAGTTCTTGGCGCACATTCGGGAAACTGATGCCACCCTCAATGTGGTGCGCTGCTTTGAAGACGACAACGTGATCCACGTGGCCGGCAAGATCGATCCGATTTCCGATATTGAGGTGATCCAAACCGAACTGTGTCTGGCCGATCTGACAGCCGTTGAGAAGGCCTTGCACCGAGTGACGAAAACGGCGCGCTCCGGTGACAAGGAGTCCCTCAAGTTGGTAGCAATTTTGGAAAAATGCCAGGTTGCGCTTAACGAGGCCAGGGCAGTGCGCACGCTCGATTTCAGCAAGGAAGAACTTCTCCTGTTGCGCCAGTTTTTCCTGATCACGGCCAAGCCCGCGATGTTTGTCGCCAACGTCGCTGAAGACGGTTTTCAGAATAATCCATTCCTGGACCGCCTGTGCGCCTATGCTGCGGCGCAAAACGCGCCGGTGGTGGCGATTTGCGCCAAGATGGAAGCCGAGATGGCTGACATGGAGGAAGAGGACAAGAAGATGTTCCTCAGCGAAATCGGTCAGAGCGAGCCGGGTTTGAACCGCCTCATCGTGGCTGCTTACAAACTGCTGGGTCTGCAGACCTATTTCACCGCCGGCGTGAAGGAGGTACGTGCTTGGACAATTCATATGGGCGACACCGGCCCGCAAGCGGCTGGCGTGATTCATACCGATTTCGAAAAGGGTTACATCCGTGCCCAAACCTTCGCCTATGAGGACTTCATTGCCTTCAAGGGTGAGCAGGGTGCCAAGGATGCAGGCAAGATGCGCAGCGAGGGCAAGGACTACATCGTCAAGGATGGCGATGTCATGAATTTCCTGTTCAGCCCGTGAACCGAATCTGTCAGTTCAAGCGACTTCATAACACTCC
>CAYHDD010000120.1:0-7778 GCA_964355195.1 uncultured Rhodoferax sp.
AACCCATCAGCATTTCCAGACCGGCCAAATCTCTGCATGTTCGCCCCGGCGGCCCCATCGGGTAGCAGTATTTTGAGCCTTTTCGTGCACATTTCGGTCGCGTCAAGGCTCTCATGAGCTGCTCCAATGGGTCCATGTTGACCTCGACAGGAGCACCTGCAACCTCCAACAGTTCCAGCCGATGGGGGTGGCCTGCGCTGACCCGTTGATCGCACTACCGGCAGGGTGAGAATTTGTGCCAAGTCGGTCTCTAGCCCCGCCAAACCGGGGCGCCGCCGTTCAGTCGCCGGTGTGGCTGGGCGGGTGAATGTGGCGCTTGCCTGAGCCGGGCCAAAGTTGAACGTGTTGGTAAGGGCGTCCGTGCGCCCCGCAGCCAACGATCCAAGTCTCGTTCACAAGTAACATGAAGAAACCGTTTTAAGCATTTGATTTATATTTGATTGTTGTATTCATTCTATTTACTGTCGACCGACCATGCGTCGGAACCGGGCAAGCATGCGATTCACAGTTTCAGTGCATCAGCACTCGTGCGATGCCCCAGGCAGCGGCACACCAGGTGACGGCAAATGCAGTCATCGACAGGCCGAATGCCGGACCGCGCTTGGTGGGGTTGCTTTGATAGGCAATGGCATACCAAACTCTTGAAATCAGCCAGAATGCTCCCAACGCGGCTGCACCACGGTCGCTGATGAATCCCGCGTTGACCCAAAGAGCCGGCAACAAGAGTGCGGCGTTTTCCAAAGTGTTCATCTGGATTCGATAGGCGCGTTCAAACATTTCATGCCCGGTCACAGCTGGCGCACTGATGCCATATCGGCCGCGGGCGCGACCCACATTGACACCGGTGGCGAGCATCAGAAAGCAAATCAGGAGGGTGACAAGTGAAGTGAGTGGGTAGGCAGTCAAAGAAGTCTCCAGGGGTTGTGCACGACGGCGATACTATATTTTAAAAGTGCTGGCAGCTCGTGCGCGTGGCACATAGGTTGATCTGAGCTTCCCTGATCAGGTCCTCGGCCGCGCCGCGCTGGCAGTACAGGTCGTCGTAGAGTGCCTGCGGTTCACTTGCGAGCTTGCTCACCTCCCAGGGAGGTCGTCCTACTCACCTGCTTCTGGCGCCACTACGCCGACACCACCCAACACTCAAATGCGGCGATTCGGATTCCTGGTCAATCGTCAAGCCGGAAGAAAACGCTGTTCACCATCAAGAATGAGCGGTACTTGACCGTCATTCACAAGGATGACGGGTCACGAAGAGCGCAATCCAGTTCGGATCGTTCTCAAAGATGAAAAGTGCGACAAGTCGCCTGATGCCGCGTCTTGCACGGTGCCTGCCCGAACGCGACGTACCTTGACTTCTCGGTTGACCCGCGACAGCAACTTTTCGGCGTCGGCTCGAGCTTGCTCTGCGGTGGCTTGCTTCACGTCGAACAGGTGCATCATGCCCCATGCAGCGGCGATGCATGCCACCGGAAGACATGCGGCAAGGAAAATTGTGGTGAAGCTCATTTTCATCTCCTTCTTTAGGTGTCATTGTTGACCTCTCCGGTCGGGACCATATTGACAATCTGCGGTCGGTAATGACCGCAGCTTCTGCATTGGGTTGAGGCTTCGGTTCGGTACGAGAGAATGCCCTTGTTGGGCAGCGCGGTGTCTGGCGTGTGGCGCACAGGCGTGCAGACAAGCGCGCGTCGGTGACCGACTCCTTGACGCGGTAATGGGTTTTCCTGGATGCGATACTTGGGGCCATGCTGTCGAATAAGCCTATCAGTCAAAGTGCGCCGGACAAGACGCACCCGCACGCGCCGTCGTATACACCGGTGGGCGGCGATCTCGACAGCGTCCAGTTCCTCGCAGCACTGGCTGAAGCAAGCGCCAGTTTCAAAGTTGTGGCGGCAACAGATATTTACGACAACAACCGCGTCAAGCTGTTTTCCAAAGGCCACGAGCTCAATGTTGATCTGCAAGAACGGCTGGCGCAGCGCAAGTTGCTCAAGCCCCTGGTCGCGAGCCTCGCCGTCAAGGGAGGGGTCAGCGCCGACGTTCTGGAGCAAGAGGTCGTCAGGCAATGCCAGAGTTCGACGTTTCTTTGGGCCATCGTCGGCACCAACTTTGACCGGCTCCGGGCCCTTTACCATTCAGCGCCCTTGCATCCGTTTGTCCTGCTTTGGTTGTCCGTTCAGCGAGTGACGCGACCCCATCTCTTCTCTCATTGCGTACTTGCCAGCATCCTGGCGGGCATGCTGGTGCTCAAGAAAAGTGAATCGCTGGTCGATGCGCACAGAGCGCTGATAGCGGGTTTGCTCCATGACTGCGGCGAACCCTACGAAAATCCAAAACTGGCCAGGCTTGGGCCAACCGTTAGTAGCGATCAGTGGCTCGAGATGATCGCTCACGCCGAGATCGGAAGCCTCCTGATCGATCAGTTGGCGGACTATTCAGAATCCATCTCGGAGGCGGTGCGACAACATCACGAAAAGCTGGACGGCTCTGGCTACCCGTGTGGCCTGCGAGATCCGCAACTATCGCCACTTGGGTCTGTACTCAGCCTGGTAGAGACGGTATGCGGCGTCATGAATACGCCCGACAACCACGCCGCTCGGGCCAGGCTCGCGTTGTCCTTTGTTGCCGGTGAATATGACCAGCAGGACGTGAGCCTATTGTTGCCACCGGTCAGTTCGATGTTCTCCACCGGGATTGTCCTTCCGGCGAACTTTGACCTGACCAAGGCGATAGCCCGATCAGAAGTGATGAGCAGGCGTCTGAACTGGTCTCACCAAGCCATCGCCGAGCTCAGGCCTGAGGTCCAGAATGAGCAGATGACGGCAGTTATAGAGTTCGCCCAGCGGCGCATCGCAAGGCTCAGGAGTTCCTGGGAAGCTACCGGCATTGGTGAATACTTTGCCGATGAAGCTGCGCGACTTTCGCAGTCCGATGGCAATGAAGAGTTGTTTTTTGATCTCGACCTCGTGCCCGCCGAATTGACATGGCGCATGCGCAGTCTGGCGCGCACGATAGTGCTGATGCTGCATCAGCGCTGTCTGTCTTCCAATGGCTCCCTGCAATCAGTCATTGCAGCGCTCGAAGCCGAGTCCTGAGGCGCCTGGCTGTCAATCGTTTACCAATGGCTCCAATGGCCGGTGAAGCGGTGACGATTTAGAGTCAATACTGACCTCTGTTCTGTTGATTTCGGTCCAGCAATGGTGACAACATTGCTTCCAGTGTCGGCTGCTTCGCCGTACACAAAAGTCGTCGTTGAGGAAATCTTCCTATGCGAGCAAGCGCAATGTTGAGCCTTGGTGTGGGCGTGATGCATCGGCTGACCTTCTCGGTCAAGATCGCGCTGATCGGGGTGGTTGCCGCTATGCCCTTGCTGGTCGTGTTCTGGCAGTTTTTTGTCGGCAGCGGATCCAGGGAGGCCTTTGAACTTGTGGTCATGCTGTGTGCTTTGGATGCGGTGGTCTTGCTCTACATCATGGCTTCGTTCTACCACAGCATAACCCGGGATCTTGACCAGCTTGTTCGAACCGTTGATCAGATGGTAGCGGGAGATTTGCGCCCGGCCGCCAACATCCATTACCGCGATGAGCTGGGTCAAGTGGCCCGTGCGGTAGGCCAGCTCGGTCGGACCCTGTCCGGCATGGTCGCCGATGTGCGCAGCAACGCGGCGTTCGTGGCCCACGCGGGCAAGAGTCTGGCAAAGGCCAATCGCGATCTGTCGAGTCGTACCGAGCAGCAGGCCGCCAATCTGGAGCAGACTGCGGCGAGTGTTCAAGAGCTTTCCTCGACGGTTAAGGGAAATGCCAATACTGCCAGCACGGCAAATGCTCAGGCAGGCAAGGTTCGCGATCTGGCCAACCACGGCGCTGCCAGCATGTCACAGGCGGTCGGGTCGGTAGAAGCGATTGAGGCCAGTGCCAAGAGCATGAAAGACATTGTCGGAGTGATCGATGGACTTTCATTTCAGACCAACATCCTGGCACTCAACGCAGCGATAGAGGCGGCCCGTGCCGGTCAAGCTGGCCGGGGATTTGCCGTTGTGGCAAGTGAAGTGAGATCACTGGCGCAGCGTTCAGCTGACTCTTCAAGGGAAATCCGGCGGCTGATCGAGGCCTCGTCGAGTCAGGTTGCCGCCAGCGTGCAAGATATCCGTGCCGCTGGTTCCACCATCACCCAAGTTGTCTCCGGCATACGCAACGTCGCTGCCAGCATGTCCCAGATATCCTTGTCCAGTGCCGAGCAGAGCTCCAGCCTGAGTGAGATCACCTCGGCGGTGCGCCAACTGGATGAAATCACGCAGCGCAACGGGCAGATGGTGGACCATGCGGTGAGGCAAGCCGAAACCATGGAGGGGCGTGCCGGCACGCTGGTCGAGTCGGTGGCGATATTCAAGCTGCAGCAGGGGTCCGCAGAGGAGGCGGTGGCGCTCGTAGAGCGCGCCTTGGCGCATCGCCAGCGCACCTCCAAGGAAGCCTTCTTGCGGGATCTGACGAATCCAGCCAAAGGTTTTCACGACCGTGACATGTACGTTTTTGCGCTCAATGACGACGGCACCTACCTTGCATTTGGGGGCAATGCTGCCAAGGTTGGAACGCGGGTGCAGGACATTGCGGGCATCGATGGGGACGGATTGCTGAAGTCCATCGTCAATCAGGCCAATTTCGAGCCTGGATGGGTAGAGTACGACATCGTCAATCCGGTGACCGGGAAGGTGCAGAGCAAGATGTCATTCGTCCAGAATGTCGACGGCAACTATGTGGGCTGCGGCGTTTACAAGAACATCATGGCCGCGTAGGTGAGGGCGATCAGGTATTTTTTGCGAAACAAATGGTGGCAGCAATGTAGCGGTTGTCGACCGTATTGCCGTTAGCCATGGTGTAGACAGGAATCGGCCCGCGGTGGGCACCTGAATTTGTGGGAACCCTGCGGACTCAACGCATCTAAGGAGAATGTTATGCCTGCCATCTCGATTCGTGACCCTTCTGAAGCCAGTCGTCTAGCTGTTTGCGCCGACAGGGGGTTTTTCGCCAAACCTGAAACCTACGACCAGATCTATGCCTATGGCCGGGAGATGGGCTGGATGGAAAAGCCCTTTCACTTTGTCGTTAGCCGATGGCTCGACCGCGCCAATGCCGTCGCCGCTTCGCATGGCAAAGACATAGAGGCCAGCGAGGGAGCGGAGCTGACCTTTCATTGATGGGCTGGCCTTGATTGCAAGGTTCAGGCCCTGTCGGCATCATGTTTAAGTCTGCGGAACTCGGTCACAAGATCGACAAGGCCACCTACGAAGCAGAGGTGCCCGCACTGCGTGTGGCCCTGCTGCAAGCGCAGATGGAACTTGCAAAGCTGGCCCGGTTTCCCGTGATCGTTCTGGTTGGCGGGGTTGATGGTGCGGGGCGTGGCGAGACCGTCAACTTGCTAAGTGAGTGGATGGACCCGCGCTTTGTCCAGACCCATGGCATGGGCGATCCATCGGACGAGGAGCTTGATCGCCCGATGATGTGGCGCTTTTGGCGGGCCCTGCCTCCCAAGGGCAAGATGGGCATATTTCTGGGTTCCTGGTACACCTGGCCGATTCTCAACTGTGTCATGGGTCGCACCAAAGCGGCCGATCTTGAGCAGAGCCTCGAGCGCGCCAAGCGACTCGAAACAATGCTCGTCAACGAGGGCGCCCTGGTGCTCAAGTTTTGGCTTCACCTGTCCAGAGATCGGCAGGAAAAGCGCCTGAAGGCACTTGAAAGTGATCCAAAGACACGATGGCGCGTCACCGAACGGGACTGGAAACACTTCAAACTGTACGACAAGTTTCACGTGGTTCATGAAAGCGTGATTCGCCACACCAGTACCGCAGAGGCCCCGTGGACCATTGTCGAGGGCTACGATGCGCGTTACCGCAGCATGACCGTTGGCAAGGTCATGCTTGAGGCCATTCGCAGACGGCTCGACGAGGGCGGCAACAAAGTGTCGGGGGATCATGCGCCGCTGCCGATGTCGTCGATCGACCGACTCGATATTCTGAAAACCCTCGACCTCAGCCAAAAGATTGACAAGAGAAAATTTCAGGATGAACTGGAAAAGTACCAGGGCAAGCTCGCGCTCCTGACGCGCAACGCAAAGTTCCGGGACATCACGGTGATAGCCATGTTCGAGGGCAACGACGCCGCTGGCAAGGGCGGCGCCATACGCCGCATCACGGGCGCCCTCGATGCCCGCTTCTACAACACGATTCCAATTGCCGCGCCGACCGAGGAAGAACGTGCGCAGCCCTATCTGTGGCGCTTCTGGCGGCACCTCCCCCGGCGCGGTCGGGTCACGCTGTTTGATCGTTCATGGTACGGGCGGGTCCTGGTCGAGCGGGTGGAAGGCTTCTGTTCCAGGGCCGACTGGATGCGCGCTTACAGCGAGATCAACGATTTTGAAGCGCAAATGGTTCGGCACGACATGGTAGTCGCCAAGTTCTGGCTCAGCATCAGCAAAGATGAGCAACTCAGGCGTTTCAAGGAGCGTGAAAAGGTCGGCTTCAAACGATTCAAGATTACCGAAGAAGATTGGCGCAACCGCGAAAAGTGGGACGAATACGAGCATGCGGTTTGCGACATGGTGGACAGAACCAGCACCGAAATTGCACCCTGGACGCTGGTCGAGGCCAATGACAAGAACTTCGCGCGCATCAAGATTCTGAAGACCCTGTGTCAGCAGATCGAGAGCGCCATGAGCAAGGACTAGCCATGCCATTGGTCTGGGCAGTGTCGGAAAAACTCAAAGTGCCGGGTGATTTTTGGGGTGGCCTGGCCTCCATGCTGGTCGCGTTGCCGGCGGCAGTCGCTTTTGGGGTGACGATTTATTCGGCGATCAGCCCGCAGTACGCGGTATTTGGCGCCTTGGCTGGCATCCTGGGTGCGGCGGCGCTGGGTCTGATCGCCCCCACATTTGGCGGCACGGACCGTCTCATCAGCGCGCCCTGCGCGCCGGCCGCCGCAGTGCTCTCGGCTTTTGCCATTGAACTTGTGCAACAGGGTGCTGCCCCGGCAAGCATTGTGCTGCTGCTGACGGTGCTCGGTATTCTGACCGGGCTGATCCAGATGCTGATCGGGTTTCTCGGCGTCGGCCGAATGATCAAATACATCCCTTACACGGTGGTCAGCGGGTATCTGAGCGGCGTAGGCCTGATCATCATCGGCAGTCAAATGCCGCGGCTTGTCGGGGCCGCCCAGGGCACCGCATGGTGGAAGGCTGCGCTCACGGTCGACCTGTGGGACATGCGAAGCATCGTCATTGGCCTGGCCACCGTGCTGGTCGCGCTGCTGGCGCCCCGGGTGACCAAGGCGGTCCCCAGTACCATCCTTGGCATTGTGGCCGGGATTGTGGCGTACATGGCAATGGCCAGCAGCGATGCCACCATGTTGACTCTGAGCGACAACAAACTGGTGCTTGGCGCACTGGATGCCCCCACTGGAGGCTACCTCACGACCATTGCCGGGCGCTGGAATGACATGGGTGAGTTGAAGCTCACACAGATCGCGGCCTTGTTCGGCAGCGCGCTCACGCTGGCGGCGCTGCTTTCGATAGACACGCTGAAAACCTGTGTTGTCATCGACCAGATGACGCACACCCGCCACGACCCTAATCGCGAACTGTTTGCCCAGGGACTCGCCAATATCAGTTCCTCAGCCATCGGCGGCATACCGGGCGCAGGCACCATGGGGGCGACGCTGGTCAATTTGTCCAGCGGGGCAAAGACGCGTCTTTCGGGCATCGTGGAAGGCGTGCTGGTGCTGGTG
>CAYHDD010000121.1:0-7765 GCA_964355195.1 uncultured Rhodoferax sp.
GTCATTGACGCGCGGCAAATACGCCTACGACTTTGGCGACACCGGTCGCATGACGCCCTTGACCAAGATGCATACCCTGGGTAGCCAGTTCACGCCGCCGGGCTTTCATGCCGGTGGCTTGCGCTACCACGGCATGGCGCCATTGGTCTCGCACTGCATGGAACTGGGGTTGCTCGAGGCCGTGGCCTATAACCAGGTCGAGTGCTTTGCGGCCGGTGTCCTGTTTGCGCGCAATGAAGGAATCGTACCGGCGCCCGAGTCCAACCACGCCGTCAAGGGCGCCATTGAGGAAGCCCTGCGCTGCAAGCGCGAGGGCAAGGCCGAGACCATTCTCTTCAATCTGTCCGGCCACGGTCACTTCGACATGATGGCCTACCAGAAGTACTTTTCCGGCGACATGTCGGACGCGCTCTACGACGAAAGCGAATTGGCGATGGCGCTGGCCGGTTTGCCGAGCGTTCCGGAACCAGCCTGAAGTCTTGGCGCTGCTAGCGTCGCGTCAAGGGGCGCTAGCGGTAAGCCACTGATGGTTTGACGACCGTCAGCAGGCGGTCCAGGCCGCCTGTGTCGATGCTGATGTTGGCGTACGCACGAACTTTGGGTTTTGCGCGGTATGCCACACTCAGACCCGCCAGCTTCATCATTTCCAGATCGTTGACACCGTCGCCCACAGCGATGACTTGCTGGTGCGAGCAACCGATCTGTTGACAGATCTCGGCCACGGTGTCGCGTTTCGCATGCTGGTCAATCACCGCGCCGACAACACGTCCGGTGAGCTTGTCGTCCACAATTTCAAGTTCATTGGAGCGAGCAAAGTCCAGTCCGAGCCGTGGTTTGAGGCGATCCGTGAAGTAGGTGAAGCCGCCCGAAATCAGCAAGATCTTGAGCCCATCCCAGCGCGCATAAGCCAGCAATTGCAAAGCCCCCGCGTTGAGCCGAAGCCGGTGTTCATAGACGCGTTGCAGCGCAGACACCGGTGTCCCGGCCAGGAGGGCCAGTCGACGCCGCAGGCTCTCTTCAAAGTCGGTGATTTCACCACGCATCGTGGCCTCGGTAATGGCCTGCACCTGCGCACCTTTGCCGACCACTTGGGCAATCTCGTCGATGCACTCGATGTCGACCAGGGTCGAGTCCATGTCAAATGCGATCAGTCTGTAATCAGCCAGCCGTAGCGGTGCCTGAACGCCTTGGATGACGAGGCCGGGGGAGATCTCGGTGACTTTTTTCATGGTCGATGGGGGTTCAGGCGGCGCTGTCCTGGGTCTTGGGCTGTCCCAGCGAGCGCAGGACATCGCGCACCATTTGCGCGCGGTCCTTCACTTCTGGCAGGGCGCGTTCAATGCGCAATTTTTCGTTGCCCGTCAGTTTGATGTGGCGGTTCTTCTGAATCATCTGGATGATGCGGATCGGATCAATGGGTGGATTTTGCTTGAAAGTAATGCTGATGGCAGCCGGCGCAGCGTCAACCTTGACCACGCCGTAGGGTTTGGCCATGACGCGCAATCGATGCACATCAATGAGGGTCTGCGCCTGCGCCGGAAGTTTGCCGAAGCGATCCACAATTTCTTCCTGCAGGGTGTCGATCTGGTTGTCGCTCTTGGCCGTGGCCAGTTTCTTGTAGAAGCTGAGCCGCAAATGGACGTCACCACAAAAATCATCGGGCAGCAGCGCCGGGGCGTGCAGGTTGATGTCGGTGGTGACATGGAGCGGACCGAGCAAGTCTGGTTCAACACCGGCCCTGAGACAGCGTACCGCTTCAGACAACATTTCGTTGTAAAGCTGAAATCCGATCTCCATCATGTTGCCGCTCTGGTTTTCACCCAGGACCTCCCCGGCGCCGCGAATCTCCAGATCATGCATGGCGAGATAGAAGCCGCTGCCCAATTCTTCCATTTGCTGAATCGCTTCCAGGCGCTGACTGGCCTGCTTGGTCAAACCCTCCAGATCGGGCACCATCAGGTAAGCGTAGGCCTGGTGATGGCTACGCCCGACACGGCCACGCAACTGGTGCAATTGGGCCAAGCCAAACTTGTCCGCGCGGCTCATGACGATGGTGTTGGCACTGGGAACGTCAATACCGGTCTCGATGATGGTGGAACAGAGCAACAGGTTGAATCGCTGTGCCACAAAATCGCGCATCACCAACTCGAGCTGGCGCTCCGGCATCTGGCCGTGGGCGACGGCGATGCGTGCTTCCGGTAACAGTTCCTCAAGCTTGGCGCGGCGGTTTTCGATGGTCTCAACTTCGTTGTGCAGAAAGTAGACCTGGCCACCGCGCTTGAGCTCGCGCAACACGGCCTCACGGATGACGCCATTGCCCTCGGTACGGACAAAGGTCTTGATGGCAAGGCGGCGTTGAGGTGCAGTGGCAATGACACTCAGGTCGCGCAGACCTTCGAGCGCCATGCCGAGAGTGCGCGGAATAGGTGTCGCAGTGAGGGTCAATACATCCACCTCCGCGCGCAGCGCCTTCATGGCCTCTTTGTGGCGCACGCCAAAGCGGTGCTCCTCGTCGACGATGAGCAGTCCCAGATCCTTGAATTTGGTGCTCTGGCTCAGCAACTTGTGCGTGCCAACCACAATATCCACGGTGCCGTCGGCCAGCCCCTTGAGTGCGACATTGATCTCCTTTGTCGAGCGAAAGCGGCTCATCTCAACGACTTTCACCGGCCACTTGGAAAAACGATCGACCAGCGTCTGGTAGTGCTGCTCGGCGAGCAACGTGGTTGGTGCCAGCAGCGCCACCTGCTTGCCGCCGGTGATACCAATGAAGGCGGCGCGCAGCGCGACCTCGGTCTTGCCGAAGCCCACGTCACCGCAAATCAACCGGTCCATCGGGCGCGGGCTGATCATGTCTTGAATCACGGCATGAATGGCGGCGTTCTGGTCAGGCGTTTCATCAAAGGCGAAATCCCGGGCAAAAGCTTCGTAGTCGGCCGCCGAGTAACGGAAGGCGTGACCCTCGCGGGCAGCCCGGCGAGCGTAGATATCGAGCAGCTCGGCGGCGCTGTCGCGCACCTGTTCGGCGGCCTTGCGCCGCGCCTTTTCCCACTGACCTGAGCCGAGCTTGTGCAAGGGTGCCTCGTCGGCGCTGACGCCGGTGTAGCGGCTGATCAGGTGCAATTGACTGACCGGAACGTAGAGCACGGCCCGGTCGGCGTACTCGAGGTGCAAGAACTCCTGGGTCTCTGGTTCGCCGGTGGCTTGCATCTTGCCTAAATCGAGCTTGATCAACCCACAGTAACGACCGATACCGTGGGCCGAGTGCACCACGGGGTCGCCGACCTTGAGTTCGCTCAGATCCTTGATCAACGCCTCAACGTCGCTGACTTGCTCTTGCTTCTTGCGCCGACGCGTTGTCGGTCCGGCCGCAAAGAGTTCAGTCTCCGTGACGAAATCGATGCCTTCGGCGAGCCACGCAAAGCCAGTGCTAAGGCTCGATGTGGCGATCCCCAGCACTTCGCTGCTGAGCTGAAATTCGGTGAGTGAATCAAAGACCGGAGGCGTCAGTCCGCTGGCGTGCAGAAAGTCCAACAGGCTGGCCTTGCGGCCCTCGCTCTCGGCCAAAACCAGCACCCGGTGCCGGGTCTGTCGAAGATGTGCTTTCAATCGCGCCAGCGGGTCATCCGCACCACGTAGGACCGTCAGTTCGGTCAATTTCTGAAAATAGGCGCTATCCGCCACATCCTCGATGCCCGGGCGCAGGGCAAGCTGCGCATGCGGTTTGACTTCGGCGTAGAACTGCTCGGCGCTCAGGAACAAGGCTTCAGGCGCCAGACAGGGGCGCTCCGCGTCACCCTGGACCAAGCGGTAGCGTTCGCGGGCATCAGTCCAAAAGTGCTGGAAGGCAGCTTCCAGGTCGCCATGCAAGACGACTGTTGCATCGGCACCGAGGTAGTCAAAAACGCTGGCGGTCTGCTCGAAGAACAGCGGCAGGTAGTACTCGATCCCGGCGCTGGCCACGCCGGCACCCATGTCCTTGTAGATTCGGCTGCGGGTTGGGTCTCCCTCCAGAAGTTCGCGCCAACGACTGCGAAAGCGCGCCCGCGCGGACTCGTCCATGGGGAATTCCCGGCCTGGCAACAGGCGCACTTCAGGCACCGGGTACAGGCTGCGCTGACTGTCGGGATCAAAGCTCCGGATGCCGTCGATCTCGTCGTCAAACAGATCAACACGGTAGGGCACAGGGCTGCCCATCGGGAACAAGTCAATCAGGCCACCGCGCACGGCGTACTCACCCGGACTGACGACCTGATTCACATGGTTGTACCCGGCCAAGGTCAGTTGCGCTTTGAATTTGACAAGGTCGAGCTTCTGCTTGACCATGAAGTGAAAGGTGTAACCGGCCAGGAAGGCCGGTGGCGCCAGACGGTAGAGGGCGGTGCTGGCCGGGACCAGCACCACATCGGCGCCCTTTTCCTTGTCACGCTGGCTGATGCGCCAAAGCGTGGCCAGGCGTTCGCTGATGAGATCCTGATGGGGTGAAAACGTGTCGTAGGGAAGGGTCTCCCAATCCGGAAACAGGGCGCAACGCAGCTCTGGGGCAAAGAAGGTCAATTCGTCAATCAGGCGCTGCGCGTCGGCAGCGTCGGCGGTGATGATGGCGGTCAGGCGGCTGTTGCCTTTCTCCCGCACGGCCAGTTGAGCCAGCAGCAAGGCATCGGCAGAACCAGTGGGGCGTGGCAGGCTATAGCGCTTTGCGGGGACAAGTTTGGGCAGATGCATGAGCTGACTATTTTAGAATGGGCTCACCCATGCGTGATCTGACACCCGAATCCCATCCTGATGCCACCACCGAAGCAGCTTGTTGGGCCTTGATACCCTGTGCCGGTAGTGGCTCGCGCGCGGGCTTGGAGGCACCGAAACAGTATCAGGTGGTCGCCGGTGAGCCGATGGTGCGGCACACACTCGCCGCATTCGCAGCCGTGAGCCGCATCTGCAAGGTACTGGTCGTGGTGGCACCGGGAGATCAGTTCTTTGAGTCGACTCCGAGCGCGTTCTGGGTCGCGGATTGTGGCGGCGCCACGCGGGCTGCCAGTGTCGTCCAAGGGCTTGACGTCCTGTTGCAGCGGGGGGCCGCCGCGCATGACTGGGTCTTGGTGCACGACGCGGCGCGCTGCCTGGTGACGCCGGCTCAGATCGACGCGCTGATTGATGCTTGCCAGAACGACACCGTCGGCGGGTTGCTGGCGCTCAGGCTCGCAGATACGCTCAAGTGCGAGTATGAGGGAAGGGTGGCGCAGACGCTGAGCCGGTCCGACAAGTGGTTGGCGCAAACGCCGCAGATGTTTCGTATCGGTACGCTGATACAGGCCATGATGCAGGCCGGTGATCAGGCCACGGATGAGGCCAGTGCGATCGAAGCCCTGGGCTTGCGCCCACTCCTGGTGACCGGCAGCGCGGCCAATTTCAAGGTCACGTATGCGCCTGATTTGGAGCTTGCCGATGCCGTGTTGCGGGCGCGTTTGCGAGAACCGGGTTGAGCGGGTTCCAAACAAATTCGAAGGGCCAGCGAGATGAATTTCAGAATCGGTGAGGGCTGGGATGTGCATGCACTGGTGCCCGGGCGAAAGCTTGTGATCGGAGGCGTTGAGGTCCCATTTACGCTGGGCTTGCTTGGTCATTCCGACGCCGATGTCTTGTTGCACGCAATCACGGATGCGCTGTTGGGTGCGGCGGCTCTGGGTGACATCGGGACGCATTTCCCCGACACCGACGAGCGCTTCAAGGGGTCGGACTCACGCGTCTTGCTGGCCACCGCAGCACGTCTGGTACGCGAGGCCGGTTTCGAACTCGTCAATGTGGACAGCACCGTGATAGCGCAGGCGCCGAAGTTGATGCCCTACATGGCGGCGATGCGTGAGCAGATTGCCCAAGCCTTGGACGTCACACCGCAGCAGGTCAACGTCAAAGCCAAGACCGCGGAAAAGATGGGGCCTGTTGGGCAGGGTCAGGCGATTGAAGCGCGCGCCATCGTGCTGCTATCGATCTGAACGGCTTGGCCGGTGTCGACGCTCAGGCGGGTAGGGTGCACAACGGAATGTCGTTTTCAACTGCCAGGATCTCAAGTTCCGAGCGCGTCATGCTGAGCAGGTAGCTGGCGATGCGGTCATGGGTTGTGTTGGACAAAAGGGTCAGGATATTCGCATATTCAACTCCAGCAGCTGTGCACAACGCTTTTGCAAAGTGAGGCTCCAGCGCAGCGACGGCGACGCGGCCGTCCTGGCAGCGGTAAACACGATAGCCAGCGTGTCCGCCACCGACCGCCGCGCCAGCCTTCGTCAAACCCCATTGGCGCGGCAGCGCCAGGTACTCAGCGGCGTCAGACAGGGCGACTTCCAGATAGTGCCCGCGACCGCTTTTTTTTAGCAAGGCCGCTTGCAGAACGGCCTCTGAGGCGGCCAATGAACCCGCCATGTCGGCGTACAGAGTGGCCGGCAGATCCAGGTTACCAACCAGGTCATTCTGGGCCAGGTAGGTGAGATCGTGTCCGGGTTCCTCGGCACGCGGACCAGGTGCGCCGACGATGGCGACCTGCGACAACTGCGGGTGGCGTTTGTGCAGTGCCTTCCACTCCAGGCCCAACTTCTTAAGGGCTGAGGGTCTGAACGAGGTTAGCAACACGTCGGTCTTGGCAAGCTCGCGGTGCAAGGCTTTTTGCCCCGCATCGGTTTTTAGATCGACCTCGGCCGTCCGGATGCCATTGTGCAGTGTGTCATAGGCGCTGCGGTTGTACGCGCGCATGGGGTCGCCCGAGCCGACGGGTGCCGACCCGCTTGATGGCGGCTCCAACTTGACGCACGAAGCGCCCATCTGTCGGCATCGCATCAGGGCAGCTGGGCCTGGGAGGTTGAGGCTGAGGCTGAGCACGCGAATTCCCTTGAGTGCCAGGAGGGGTTTGGTGGGTTTTATAGCCATGGTGCTCACAGTGTCGATCATTTTCCTGTCAAATCGGGAATTGTTCGGATGAATGTCATGCCAATGGAAAGACAAACTAAGCGCAATCTTCGGCTGCGACCCACGGCAAACTGTCGCACAGGCGCTCAGCGGAGCTTCAATCTTTAGATGGTGGGAGTTAAAATTCCAACGATTTAGAACTGCGATGGATCGCAGTGTTTGTTCCCTTGCCATACTTGGGCTGTCGGCCATGCGGGTCGCCAAGTCTGCCAGTGAGCCCAAGGACTTGAATGAAACGTGTTGATGATTTCCGCTTGACCTTCGGAAAGAGCGAATTTGTGCCGATCATGATCGGTGGCATGGGGGTTGACATCTCTACTGCTGAGTTGGCCTTGGAAGCTGCCCGACTGGGCGGAGTTGGGCATATCTCTGACGCGATGGTGCCGGAGGTTTCTGACCGGAGATTCGACACCAAGTATGGCAAGGACAAGTTGCGCTTGTATCGGCACAACATCAAGAACAGCGACAAGTCAATCGTCAAGTTCGACCTGGGCCTGCTTGCCGATGCCACTCGGCGCCACGTTGAAAGCACTATGCGGGCAAAGAAGGGCGAAGGCTTGATCTTTGTGAATTGCATGGAAAAGCTGACCATGAATGCACCGCGGGAAACGCTTCAGGTGCGTTTGACATCGGCGCTCGATGCAGGGATCGACGGGATCACACTTAGCGCAGGCCTGCATTTGGGATCTTTCGGACTGATCGCGGATCACGCGAGGTTTCGCGATGCCAAGCTGGGCATCATCGTGTCATCGGTTAGGGCGCTACAGCTGTTTCTGCGCAAGAACGCGAGGCTGAACCGGCTTCCGGG
>CAYHDD010000122.1:0-7736 GCA_964355195.1 uncultured Rhodoferax sp.
CAAAGGCCATGGCTGCTGCCGCGCTCTCGCGGGCGGTCAGCGTATCGACCACGATCCAGCCGGTTTTGCCATCGATCAGGGTGATGTTGGCAATGTCGAAACCGCGCAGCTGATAGACGCCGTCTGTCACCTTGAACAGCCCGGCTTGCGCGTTCAGGATGGCGTGGCGCCAAAGGCTTGGATTGACCGTGTCGGGCGCCTTGCCGTGGACAAACTTGAAGGCGTCGAAGTCGACCAGGACATTGCCGTCAACGCCCAGGACTTTGCCCTCCGGGCGGGCGATGAGGCCGCGCCTGGCGTCCTCAAAGTCCTGCGGGTCGTCAAGCCTCAGTTCCTGCGTGAACCGCTGGTTGGCCTCCAGCGTAGCTTGGGCCGCGTCACCGGCGCTGCCGCCAACGCCGGCATTCTTGCCACACCCGGCCAGCAGGGCCATCAGCATGATCGATAGCTCTCTGAGTACTTTTTTCATACGGCATCCGTTCTCGATTCAAATACGTCTCTCATCGTCCAGGGTTTGCACCGAGGCGCCGCGCCAATTCACTGCGCGCCAAAGTCGCCTTGGCATAAAACTGCTTCAAACCCTGGCAGAGGTAGTTCAGCCCGGCCTCGCCGTCAGGCGTTTTGAGAAAGCGGCTCTTGGGGCATTCGCCCCAGCACAGATTGAGGTAATCGCATGCCTTGCAGTAACGGGGCAGTGCGTCGCTCTTTGCATAGGCGAAGTTCTTTTGCTGCTGCGAAAAAGCCAGGTCGCCCTCGTGTTCCTGCAGGATATTGCCGAGCCGGTACTGTGGATAAACGAAGTGATCGCAGCTGTAAAGGTCGCCATTGTGCTCAAGCGCCAAAGCCTTGCCGCAGATCTGGCTGCTCACGCACTTTTGTGCTCCGTGACCAAACATCTGCGATATGACATTCTCGAACTGGTCAACAAAAACCTTACCGTAGTCCCGGCGCAGCCACTCATCCCAGATGCGACCCAGAAAATAGCCCCAGTCGTCTGCTGCTACCGACCAGTCTGTGACGACCGAGCCGGCGCTGCCGGGCGCAGCCTGCGTGCTGCCAAGTGTCGCCATTTTCGCCTCGTCCCAGTAGCCTGGCGCCACGGCGCGAAAGTCTGTCGGCTCGACGCAGGGGATGAACTGAATGACCCTCGGGCGAACCTGATCGCGCAGGAAACGGTAAACGTCGGTCGGTCTCTTCGAGTTCTTCCGGTTCACCACACACAGGGCACTGAACGGAACCTGGTACCGATGCAGCAGGGCGGTTGCCGCCATAACGCGCTCAAAGGTTGGCGTACCCCCTTTGCTGTAGCGATATTCGTCATGCAGTGCGGCCGGTCCATCGATCGACAGGCCGACCAGGAAACCGTTCTGTTTGAGGAAATTGCACCACTCTGCATCGAGCAGGACGCCGTTGGTTTGCAAATCATTTTCAATCGCCTGCCCCGGTTTTCGATAGCGTGTTTGCAGTTCGATGACGCGCCGAAAAAAGTCCAGACCCATCAGGGTGGGCTCGCCACCTTGCCAGGAAAAAACGACTTCCGATCCGGTCTGGGCCTCGATGTACTGGCGGATGTGCTGCTCCAGCAGCGCCTCGCTCATGCGCGACTTCTTGGGCTGTTGCAGCAAGTCCTCTTTGTGCAGATAGAAGCAATAGGCGCAGTCCAGATTGCACTGCGACCCACTGGGCTTGACCATGGCATGAAAGCGATAGAAATCGCCTTTTGGAAGCATCGGCAGTTTCAGAGTGGGCGCGTCAGCGACGGCAAGCCGGATGGGAATGACAGTTGCTTGGGTCATCAGCTGTGAAGATCGAGGGTATGAAGGGAGTGCAGCAATTCGTCCGCGCGCAGGCCGCGCGAACAAAGCGATTTGATCACGATTGCACCAGCTGGCTGGCAAGCGCGCACGCCGCAGGGTTCAAAAATGCCTGCTGAAGTTGACCTGGTTCAGGCCCGCTGGCAGGCTGATCAAGTCGCCGTCGGCCCCGATCCGGATCGGCCCCGCATCGAGCGCTGGTGCATTGCCGAGAAATGCTATTTCCAAGCCCGGAAGTGGCAGCGGCGAAGCGATATGGTTGAGCAGGAGGTAGGCAAGCTTGGCGTCACGCGCCATGGTCCGTTGCACGCAGCGTCTGTCATCGCCGTGTGCCAGCAGTCGATGCCGAAAGACCCGTCGACTTGAGTGAAAATCAGAGCACACGCAAAAATTCAGAGAGTCAATTCATGAAGCCAGCCAGCAAACCCAGGAAGCGTTCAGAAGCCCCGCGACTCAACCGCGACGCGTGGCTCGACGCTGCCTTCAAGGCGGTCGTGGAGGGTGGGTTTGACAAGGTGCGCGTGCTGGTAATCGCCGATGCGCTGGGCGTGACGCGCGGCAGTTTCTACTGGCATTTCTCCGACCACGCGGAACTTGTTGGTGCGCTGCTGGCGCGCTGGAAGAACCGTGAGATCGAGATCGATCAGGCGATGAAAGCGGAGTCCAAGGCTGACCCGCGGGCCGACCTGCTTCACCTTCTGGAGGTGGCCCTGGCGCACGGCGGCGCCAACCTTGAGAACATTCGCTTCGAGCTGGCTTTGCGCGGCTTGGGACGACGCGACCCACTCGTCGCCAAGATGTTGGTCGAAGTCGACGAGATGCGTATGAGTCTGTTCGAATACAGGTTCATGCGACTGACCGGCGACGCCAAGGCGGCGACCGAATTGGCAGCACTGTTTTATCTCGCCATCGTTGGCAGTCACCAGGCGCTGAGCCGGCCGTCGAGCCCACCGCAGGTCAAGACATTCCTCCAGGGCATCATTGCCAAATACCTGATTCATCGCCAAGCGCCGACACCGGCGGCGGCTTGAGAATGATGCGTCAAGGGAAAGCGAAGTGCGCCGGGTCGATCTGCATGAGTGCGCGGGTCGGTGCCAGCGCACCCTTGCGGTGGCCATCGGCGCGCGGCAGCAAACGCTCGAAGTAGAACTCGGCTGTCTGTAGTTTGGCGCGGTAGAAAGCATCTTCTTCCCGGCCCTTCCCATTGGCCAATAAAGCGGCTGCCCGGCAGGCTTGCAAGGCCCAGAAGTAGGCCATCATCACATAACCCGAATACATCAGGTAGTCAACGCTCGCCGAGCCCACCAGTTCACGGTCTCTGCGGGCGCGCAGCATGATGCGGGTGGTCAGCACATTCCACTGCAGTGCCCGGCCGCTGAGGGTGCGAGCCATCCGGCCAACGGGGCCGCTGGTCAGCAGATTCGGCTTCGAAAACTGCCACATCATCGCTGTGAAATCGCGCACACAGCGGCCGCGGCTGCCCAGCAAGACCTTGCGCCCCAGCAGGTCCAGCGCCTGGATGCCGGTGGTTCCCTCGTACAGGGTCGAAATGCGCGCGTCGCGCGCAATCTGTTCCATGCCGTGCTCCTGGATATAGCCGTGGCCGCCAAAGATCTGCATTCCCAGATTGGCCGCTTCAAGCCCCATTTCGGTCAGAAAGCCTTTGAGAATCGGTGTGTAAAAGCCCAGCTCGCTGTCCATGGCTTTGGCCTGCGCCTCATTGCCTGTGGTCACGGCATTGAACATCCGGTCGGCCAGTTGCGCCACGCTGGAAATCATGGCGCGACCACCCTCGGCGACGGCTTTTTGTGTCAATAGCATGCGACGCACATCGGGATGCCAGATCAGCGCATCGGCGACCTGGTCCGGGTCTTTCTTGCCCGACAGCGCACGCATGGAACGGCGCTCCCTGGCATAGGGCAAGGCGCCTTGAAACGAAGCCTCGGCATGGGCGACACCCTGGATCGCCGTGCCGATGCGGGCGGTGTTCATGAAGGTGAACATGGCTTCAAGTCCCTTGTTCGGCTCGCCGATCAGGGTGCCCAGCGCCGCGTCAAAGTTGAGTACCGCCGTGGCCGATCCGCGAATGCCCATCTTGTGCTCGATCGACCCGCACACAACAGTGTTGCGCTCGCCGAGCCGACCCTCGTCGTTGACCAGAACCTTGGGCACGATGAACAGCGAAATGCCACGCGTGCCGTGCGGCGCGCCCGGCAGGCGGGCCAGAACAATGTGGATGATGTTCTCGGTCAGATCGTGCTCGCCCGATGAAATGAAGATCTTCGACCCGGTGATCTGGTAGCTGCCATCGGCCAAGGGCTCGGCACGGGTCCGGACCTGCGCCAGATCGGTGCCGCACTGTGCCTCGGTCAGGCACATGGTCCCGGCCCAGGTCCCGGCCACCAGCGGCGGCAGGTAGTGCTGCTTCTGCAACGCCGTTCCATAGCGCAGGATGGTGTTGATGCAGCCCACGCTCAGGCCCGGATACATGTTGAACGACCAGTTGGCGCTGCCCATCATCTCGGACTTGAAAACGTTGACCGACATCGGCAATCCCTGGCCGCCGTACTCCGGCGGAAACGACAATCCCTGCCAGCCGCCCGCGACAAACTGCGCGTAGGCGGCCTTGAACCCGGCCGGTGTCGTCACCGCCCCGTCGTGGAAGTGGCAGCCTTCCTGGTCGCCTGACAGGTTCAACGGGGCAAGAACTTCCTCGCACAGCGTAGCGGCGCCTTCCAGGATGGCTTCCAGCAGGTCGGGTGTGGCGTCGGCGCCATTGGCCAGCCCGGCGTAGTGCGCCGGATAGTCCAGTACCTCGTTCATCAGGAAACGCATGTCGCGCAGGGGTCCTTTGTAATTCAACATGGGCTTAACGCTCCAGAATGGCGACCACGCCCTGACCACCTGCGGCGCAGATGGAGATCAGGCCACGCCCCGAGCCCTTTTGCGCCAGCATCTTCGCCAGCGTGGCGATGATGCGGCCGCCGGTCGCAGCAAAGGGATGACCGGCTGCCAGCGAACTGCCGTTCACGTTGAGCCGCTCGCGGTCGATGGAGCCCAGGGCCTGCGCCAGACCCAGTCGCTGCTGACAGTACTGCGGGTCTTCCCAGGCTTTGAGTGTGCACAGCACCTGGGCCGCAAAGGCTTCGTGAATTTCGTAGAAATCGAAATCCTGCAGCGCTAGCCCGGCGCGCTCCAGCATGCGTGGTACGGCGTAAGCGGGCGCCATCAGCAGCCCTTCCTTCTTGTCGAAGAAGTCGACCGCCGCCACCTCGCTCCAGCTCAGGTACGCCAGTACCGGCAGGTTGCGGGCGAGCGCCCAGGCTTCGCTGGCCAGCAGCACCGCCGAGGCGCCGTCGGTCAGCGGTGTCGAGTTACCAGCCGTCAACGTGCCCTGATCGGGCGCGACCTTCCGGTCAAAAGCGGGCTTGAGCGAACGCAGTTTCTCGATAGTCAATTCGGCGCGCAGGTTGTTGTCGCGGCTGACGCCCTTGAAGCGGGTTATCAGGTCGGTAAAGAAGCCACTGTCGTAGGCCTTCGCCAGGTTCATGTGGCTCCGCAGCGCCAGCGCATCCTGCTCCTCGCGGCCGATGCCCCACTCGCGTGCCATCAACTCGGCATGCTCGCCCATCGAGTAGCCGGTGCGTGGCTCGCCGTTTCTGGGCAGCGCCGGGCGCAGCAGCATGCCCGGGCGCATCCTCGCCAACGCGCCCAGGCGCTGCCAGCTTGTCCGGGCGCGGTTGGCGTCCAGCAGGATGCGGCGCATCTTCTCGTTGACGCCGATGGGCGCGTCCGAGGTGGTATCGACGCCACCGGCGATGCCACACTCGATCTGCCCGAGCGCGATCTTGTTGGCCACCAGGATGGCGGCTTCCAGGCCGGTGCCGCAGGCCTGTTGCACATCGAAGGCCGGTGTTTCGCGCGCCAGCGTGGTGGACAAAATGCACTCGCGCACCAGATTGAAGTCGCGCGAATGTTTCATCACGGCGCCGCCCGCCACGTCACCCAGGCGCTCGCCGTGCAGATTGAATCGGTCCACCAGACCCTGTAGCGCGGCGGTCAACATCTCGTGATTGCTGGCCTGGGCGTAAACCGTGTTGGAGCGGGCGAACGGGATGCGGTTGCCGCCGATGATGGCAACCCGGCGAATGCTGGTGTTCATGAAGATTCCTGCAAGCAGATGTTGAATGAACCGGTGTGCATGATGGGTGCTGGGCAAGCTACTGGTAAGCCAGCAGTCCGCGCAGATGCGGCTTGTCGCCTTTGCCGTTGCGGACCTCGAACAGGGCCGCCTGTTGCAAGGCTCCCGTGATTTTGCGCGTGCTCCAGAGCGAGGCGCGCGCCGGCAGAAACAGCGGTGTCTTGAACTCCGCTGTCAGTTCTGCCCGCACCAGCGGCTGGCGCGGCAGCAGGGCTGCGAGGGCGCGCGCCTGCGTCCACAGACCATGCGCGATGGCGCGCCGGAAGCCGAACAGCCTGGCCGACAGGGCTGAGAGGTGGATCGGATTGAGGTCACCCGAGACCCGGCCGTAGCGTCGCCCGATGTTGGCAGAGGCAACAAAATCGGCCTGACGCGACAGTGGCATGTCCTGGCTCAATTGGCTGACGAAGAGGGGGCCGACCGGCTGCTGAACACCCAGACGCAGCAGAGTTTGTGTGGCTTCCCACACCAGGTCCTGCGCGCGCAGGATTCGCAGGTTGAGTTCGAAGATCTGGCCTTTATCGTGCGCCAGCAAGCCTCCGGTAGACATTTCAACACGCAGTCGCTCACCGGCGTTCAAGCCCTGGTACTGCACGATGCGGTTTGCCAGATGCACGATTCCCATGGCCGGCCAGGGACAGTCACGCGAGCCAAAAAATGCCATCAGCAATGGAAAACTCAGCATTTGTGGATAGCTGATGGGCACACCGTGTGCGGCGCTGAAACCACAGATGCTGGCGTAACGCGCAATATGCGCGGCGTCGAGTACAACCTGTGGTCGCACCAGGGTCACGGCCGACAGCGCATCGACCGGCGCAGCCGACTTGCGGTTCGCGAGCAGGACGCCAAGGTAGCTTGCAACGGCGCTTGGCGCTTGGCTGATTTCCGTGGTCTTCATCGGAAATCAGGCTCCGATCAGGCTCTGGCCGCAGACGCGCACGAGATTGCCACTCAGGCCGCTGGAGGCCGGGCTGGCAAACCAGGCAATGGCCTCGGCCACATCCTGTGGCAAGCCACCCTGACTCATGGCGTTCATGCGCCGGCCCGCCTCACGTAACCCGAAGGGAATCGCCGCAGTCATCTGGGTCTCGATGAAGCCGGGTGCCACGGCATTGATGGTGACGCCATGGGTCGCCAGGAACGGCGCGGTGCTTTGCACCATGCCGATGACGCCGGCCTTGGACAGGGCGTAATTGGTCTGACCCAGGTTGACGGCAATGCCCGAGATCGACGACACGCAGACGATGCGCCCGCCAGAGGTGATGGCGCCCGCCGCGATCAGTGCATCGTTGATGCGCTCCTGCGCCGACAGGTTCACATTGACGACCATCTGCCAGAGAGGTTCCTTCATGTTGGCGATGGTCTTGTCGCCCGTGATACCAGCGTTGTGCACCACCACGTCCCAACCACCCTGCGCCTGGGCGGCGTCGACCAGCGCCTGTGGGGCGTCGGTGGCGCCGATGTCGAGTGCCATGGCGGTGCCGCCTATTTTTTCGGCTATTTTGTCGAGTCCGGCCTGTGCCTGCGGCACATCGAGGCAGATGACGCTGGCGCCCTCGCGCGCCATCACTTCAGCAATTGAGGCGCCAATGCCGCGCGAAGCCCCGGTCACCAGAACCTTCTTGCCTACCAGCGGCTTGTTCCAGTCGGCTGGCGTCGTGAACGGTCCGATGGCCGGTCCGATCCGGATGACCTGGCCCGAGACATAGGCCGAGCGCGGT
>CAYHDD010000123.1:0-7723 GCA_964355195.1 uncultured Rhodoferax sp.
GCTGGTTCAGCCGGCGTCTGCCCTGGGGCAGCTACGGCATGCTGGCGCGCGCCTCGCTCAGCGCGACCAACATGGGCGTGGCCCTCACGCGCTGGTGCCGCCACCACGCCTTGCTCGCGGACGACATCACGCTGCACCTCAGCAGCACTGCCGACACCGCCACGCTGACGATCAGCGAGCAGCGCGATCTGGGTGCCCTGCGCGAGTTTTGCCTGGTTTCGGTGCTACGCAATATCCATGGCCTTGCCTGCTGGCTGATCGACTCGCGCATTCCGCTACAGGGCTCGCAGTTCCCCTTTGCGGCACCCGCGCACCGTGACGTTTATGGCGTGTTGTTCTCGGGGCCGACGCAGTTTGAAAGCGCCGCCGCGAGCATTCAATTTGACGCGCGCTATCTGGCGCTGGCACTGCGTCGCGACGAGCCAGCCCTCAATCAGATGCTGCAACGCGCCCTGCCCCTGACCGTGCTGCAATACCGGCGCGACCGCCTGCTGCTGACGCGCGTTCGCCAACTGCTGATCAGCAACGCAGCGCAAAGTCACAACGCCCGGGACCTGTCCGAGCTGCTGCACATCTCGCCGCGCACGCTGCACCGCCAGCTAAAAGAAAAGGGCAGAACGCTGCAAAGGCTCAAAGATGAGGTCCGCCACGAGCGCGCTCGCGAGCTGCTGCTGCGCACGGAGCGCCCGATCAAGCAGATCGCCGAGGCGGTGGGGTTCCAGAACGAAAAGAGCTTCATGCGCGCTTTTCGCGGCTGGAGCGGCCAGTCAGCAGCCGAGTTCAGGCGCGCTGCCCAGCCATGAAGACGCCCTGTCCCTGAAAGTGAATTTCGGCGCACTGGGCGCAACATCGCAGTCGAACAAGACAGCTTCGAAACTCATGACCCCAGCAACAACTTGATATCTGCCGCCAGCGGCGCGGCGCCGGCGCCATAACGCGTGAAAAGCCGCACCTTGCCCCTGGTGTCAAAGACGTAGCTACCGGCCGAATGGTCCATGCTGTAACTTGTGGGCGTCGGTCCTTCTGCCTTCTTGTAGTAGACCTTGAACTCCTTGGCCAACTCGGGCAGCTTGTCGGCCGTGGTGTAGAGCGCCAGAAAGCTTGGATCAAAATTTTCCATGTAAGCCTTCAGCACTTCGGGCGTGTCGCGCGCCGGATCGATCGTGACAAACAGGCCTTGCAGGCGCGCACCATCCTTGCCGAGCAGCTTCTTCACCTCGGCCAGTTCGACCATCGAGGTCGGGCATACATCGGGGCACTGGGTGTAACCAAAAAACAGCACCACCACCTTACCGGCAAAGTCCTTCATGCTGCGCGGCTGGCCATTGTGATCGGTCAGGGCAAAGTCATGTGCGTACTCCGCACCAGTGACGTCTACCGCCGAGAAACTGGGCTTGTCCTGCGAACACGAAGCAAGCAGGAGGGCCGCGCCAGTCAGGCTCAGCGATGACGCCAGACACTTCAGAGCGCTTCGTTTATTCATCATATGACTCGAATTTCAAAAGAGATAGTGGTCCAGCATCAAGGCGGCGAATAGCGCGCTCAGGTGAAGCAGCGAAAAGCGAAAGGTCTTGCGTGCGAGCTCGTCCGAATAGTCGCGCCAGAGGTAGAAACTGTACAGGCAAAAGACGCTGCTCAAAGTCACCGCCGCGATCAGATAAGGCCAGGAGCTCATGCCGTAGATGTAGGGCATCAGGCAGGCAGCGAACAAGATCAGGGTGTAGAGAAACACCATCAGACGCGTGAACTCATTGCCATGCGTCACTGGCAGCATCGGCAAGCCGGATTTACGGTAATCCTCGACACGGTAAAGGGCCAGCGCCCAGAAATGCGGTGGTGTCCAGAGAAAGATGATCAGGAACAGAATCAAGGCCTCCGGCGCCACCTGGCCCGCCATAGCGGCCCACCCCAGCACCGGCGGCATGGCACCGGAGGCGCCGCCGATCACAATGTTTTGCGGCGTCATTGGTTTCAGGATCACTGTGTAGACCACCGCATAACCGATGAACGTGGCCAAGGTCAGCCACATCGTCAAGGCATTGACCCATAGCCACAGCAGAGCACAACCGGCACTGCACAACAGGGCCGAGAAAAGCAGTGTCTGCCAGTCGGAAAGCTCTCCCCTGGCGGTCGGGCGCCAGGCGGTGCGCTTCATGCGCGAGTCGATGCCCTTTTCAACGATGCAGTTGAAGGCCGCGGCGGCGCCCGCCACCAGCCAGATGCCAAGACAGGCCAGCAGCGCCAAACGCAGCTCAACCCAGGTAGGGATGCCCGGCACGGCCAGCAGCATGCCGATCAGTGCGCAAAACACAATCAGCTGAATGACGCGCGGCTTGGTCAGGGCGTAGAACTGGCGCCACACCGTCAGCACGCCGGTGACCTGCGGCTCGCTCATTCCTGGCGGCTGGACATCAAGGCCCAGCTCATGACCAGCAGCAGGGCGGCCGCGCCGCCGGTATGCAGGACGGCCGCCAGCAACGGCCAGTCCAGCACCACGTTGCTCATGCCGGTGGCCAGTTGCGCTCCGGTGAGCGCCGCAATCCAGCGCGAAGCCTTGCGCAGCTTCAGCACGGCGTTGAGGCGCCAGGCGACGACGCCCAGCAAGATCAAAACCGCGTAGGCCACCAGACGGTGCACATAGTGAATCGCTGTCAGGGCGGTGAAGCTGATCACCTCGCCGCCTTGCGTCATCCCGAGCTCACGCCAGATCTCAAAACCCTGTTGAAAGTCCATCAGCGGCCACCAGCTTCCCTGACACATCGGAAAGTCGCCGCAGGCCATCACCGCGTAATTGGTACTGACCCAGCCACCCAGCGCGGTCTGCACAAAGAGCGCCGCCAGCACCCACCACAGCAGGCGACGCAGGCCGGCGCTGACGCTGCACTGCGGCTGGCTGCCATCAAGCTGTGCCGCGCGCACCAGCTGCAGGCACAGCAGCGCCAGCAGCAACAGACCGGCCAGAAGATGCAGTGTCACGATCGCCGGAAACAGTTTCATGGTCACCGTCAGCGCGCCAAAGGCACCCTGCAGGCAGACCCAGAGCAGCGTCACGGTTGGCCACCAGGGACTGAGCGCGCGAGCCCGATCCTGCGCCCCGCCCTTCCAGTGGCTGCGCCAGGCTGCCACCGTCAGCACCACAATCAGCGCGCCAACGCCGGTGGCAAGGTAGCGGTGAATCATTTCGATCCAGGCCTTGTTGTGCGTCACCGGGCCGGTCGGCATGGCTTGCTGTGCGGCCGCGATGGGCGCATTGGCACCCACCGGACTGGCATTGCCATAGCAGCCCGGCCAGTCCGGGCAGCCCAGGCCGGAATCGGTGAGCCGGGTGAAGGCGCCGAACATGATCAGGTCAAAGGTCAGGAACAGGGTCAGCAGCGTCAGTGCACGCACCCACGGCAGGGCATCGGCTCGACGTTGGCGGTAGGCGATCCAGATCAGGGGCAATGCGGCCAGCGAGGCACCCACCGTCATGATTTGCAGCGCAGGAGAGAGGTCATACAAAGCTTGAGGGGTCATGGGGGCATCCTTATCGACCGGGCAAATCCCAGGAGGCAGACGCGCGCAACAGACGTTCCAGATCGCGCTTTGCCTTGGCTGCGGCGGAAACGTCCATATTCGCCGGGAAACGCATCATCCAGTCACCCATTGGATCCACCACATAAAGATGCTCCGCGAGCTGGTGGCCACTTGCAGCGGTGAGCCAATCTGCCAGGCCAACTGGAGAGACGCGCAGCACAGTCGCCTCTTTCATTGCTGGCAGCAGGGCAGCGGGCACCTGGGCGTCATCGGGAATCAACCAAACCCAGTCGAGCCGGTCCTTGTCCTTGCCCAGCCCCTCGCGCATCTGACGTTGCAGGTACAAATGGTGGCCACAGAGCTCATTGCAGGCACCGCCAGCAACGCTCACCAACAACCACTGGTTCCTCAGCGCTTTGAGCTGGATGCTCTGCCCGGACAAGCTCACCCCACGCAGGTCGGGTAGCGGCCGCTGCGGCGTGATCAATTCGCCAAAATTGCGGCGTCCCTCGGGCCGCACCACGTAGTAGGTGATGTACGAGGCCAGCACGGGCGCCGCGCAAATCAAGAGAACCGCAATCATCTTCCAGCGCCCGAGCCGGGTACGCCGCTCATTCTGTTCCAGGGCGCTCTGCGCTGCGGGCAAGGAATGAACCGTCAACCCCAGTGGTTGATCCCCCTGGCTGACAGCGTTGACTGCCGCAATTTCAGGTGCGCCGCGGGATGATGAATCGTCTAACAATTTGAAACCAGCCATAAAGAATCACCAACAAAGCGCTCAACGCAAACCACTGGAACGCGTAGCCATAGTTCTTTTCCACCCCGTTTCCTGCTTGCGGCCATTCACGCAACAAGCCATCAGGGGCAGCGCCCGACTGTTGCACAGAAACATCCAGCAAATGTAAACCTGATTCCGAAGCAAAGCGGTCCATGTCCAGATTTTGCCGGATCAACCCCGCCTCGTGCGCGTCAAACTCATACAACTTCGATGGCGGCGCTGCAATGCGTCCCTCGATTTCAACACTGCCCACGGGCGTCTCGATTTTGGGGACAAGCGTGCGATCCATGAAATTTCTTGGCACCCAGCCGCGCTGCACCAGGACCCCGAACTTGCTGCCCTCCAATTGCATCGGCGTCACAACAATCAGGCCTTGTCGCTTGTTCATCTGGCGGTTGTCCAGCAACACCGTATGCTGTGTCAGCCAGCGCCCACGCAGCGTCACCCCACGCTGCAACTGCTGCATCAAGTCGGTCCGCGCCGCCAGCGCCTGAGCGGACAGCCTGGGCAATGCCGAACTTGCCTCAGCGCTGGACTGAAGTGCTTCTTTTTGGGCTGCGCGCGACAGCTGCCAGCGCCCCAGTGCCAGCGTGATGAGCACTGCCAGCAGGGTCGCCGCCGTGATCAAGCAGAACTTGAGCCGCGAGTTCACCGGATAATCCAGTCCATGAAAACCCTGATTCTGTTTGGCCTCTTCGGCATCCTCGGCAGCCTGGCGACTGCTCTGTTCTTCATGCTACGCAAAAAGGACGACGAGAAGTCCAGAGCCCGCAAGATGGCCTGGGCATTGGCGCTGCGGGTCGGCATTTCAATTGTCCTGTTTGCCAGCATCTTGCTGGCCTGGAAACTAGGCCAACTTCAGCCCACCGGCATCGCAGCCGGGCGCTAGCACGAGTCGGCACAGAGTCAAAAAGACAAACGCAGCCGCATTCGCCTAGCCCTTACAGCCAGTAGACCGTCACATACAGGCCAAGCCACACCACGTCCACGAAGTGCCAATACCAGGCGGCACCCTCAAAGCCAAAATGTCGCGAGGCAGTAAAGTGCCCCTTTTGCAGACGCAAGGTAATGAACAGCAGCATCAACATGCCAATAAACACGTGGAAACCGTGAAAGCCGGTCAGCATGAAAAAGGTCGAGCCATAGACGCCCGAACTAAGCTTCAGGTTGAGCTCGTGGTAGGCGTGAAAATACTCGTAGCCCTGCACCGACAGGAAGGTAATCCCAAGCAAGACAGTCAACCACATGAAGGCAATGGTCTTGCGCCGGTTACCGTCAATCAGGGCGTGGTGGGCAATCGTCAGCGTGACGCCAGAGCTCAGCAGCAAGGCGGTGTTGATGGTCGGCAGCCAGAACGGCGTCATGGTGGTGAAAGGCTCCACCGTGCCGGCCGGTGAACCGGTCGCTCCGGCGGCCAGACTCGGCCAGACGGCCTTGAAATCGGGCCACAGCATGGCATTTTCAGGTTCACCCAGCGACGGCAGAGAATGCATGCGCACCCACCACAAGGCGGCGAAGAATGCCGCAAAAAACATCACTTCCGAATAGATGAACCAGCTCATGCTCCAGCGGAAGGACGAATCCACCTGCTGTCCGTACTGACCGGCCTCGCTCTCGGCAATCGAATCGCTGAACCATTGAAACAGCACCACCAGAAACCACAGCAAACCAAAGAACAAACAGTACATGCCCCACTCGGCGCCGTTCATCCATTGGCTGGCACCCAGAAGGACGAAAAACAGCCCGAATGCCGCCATGGCCGGATGACGGGAAGGGTTGGGAACGAAGTACTGCGCGCTCGCCGCGTTCGTTGTTGTGTTCATAAAAGCTCCATATTTCAGGGACCAGGCGGCGCCTTAGCTGGCAACGACCCAGTTCACCAGCAGGACCAAACCAATGACAAAAATGACTGCCGCGAAGATACCCGACACGACCACGTGAACCGGATTGACGCGGGCGGACTCTTCGTGCGATTCACTGTTTTTCCGGATGCCCAGAAATGACCAGGCAACCATTCGCAGACTGCGCCCGAACGAACTCATGAGTTGCCCCCGACCACGACTCGCCCGGCGCCGTCCGTCACAGGAGCGGCGGGCGTCTTGCCGCCAACCTCGAAAAACGTATACGACAGTGTGATCGTTTTCACGTCGGGCGACAGCTTGGGATCGATCACAAACACCACCGGCCACGACTTCTTTTCACCCGGCTCGAGCGTGTACTCTTTGAAGCAAAAGCATTCGATCTTGTTGAAATGAGGCCCCGCCTGTGCCGGTGCATAACTCGGAATGGCTTGCGCCGACATGCGCCGGTTCTGCACATTTTGAAAGTCGTAGATCACGGTCGCCAGTTCACCCGGATGAACCTGCAGCGAGCGCAGCCTGGACTTGAACTCCCAGGGGCCACGTGAATTGGCATCGAACTCGACGGTGATGGTGCGGCTGCTGTCCACCTGGGTGTTGGGAACCACGTCTGGCGCTGCACCCGGGATGTTGCGGTCGCCCAGGGCAAGCACGTTGATTCCCGTCATATCGCAAAATGCCTTGTAGAGCGGCACCATCGCATAGCCGAAGGCGAACATGCAGATCGCAACCACGACCAGCCTGCTCACCATGGGAAAGTGTCCGCGCCACAGGCTCATGGTCTAGTGACTCAACAAAAACATTTTGACCATGAAACCAACAAAAAAGACGACCGCCACCGAACCCAGGATCCATCCCATTCTCAGGTTCGACTTTCTTTGTTCAGGCGTCATGGTTCAGCCAATGATCTTGGTGGCGGTGTGGTCCAGCACGGGCGGCGTACCAAAGGTATGAAACGGCGCCGGTGAGGCAATTTCCCACTCCAGGCCCTCGGCACCGTCCCAGGGACGCTGCGGCGCTTTGGCACCCTGGCCACGCATCGTCGGCACCACAATCCAGAAGATGAAATACACCTGAGCGAAACCAAACAAGAAGCCGCCGACCGAGGCTACGGCGTTGAAGTCGGCAAATTGCATGGGGTAGTCAGCGTAGCGACGCGGCATCCCGGCCAGACCCAAAAAGTGCATCGGGAAGAAGGTCACGTTAAACGCAATCAGCGACCACCAGAAGTGGATCTTGCCGCGCGCCTCGTTGTACATCACACCAGTCCACTTCGGGCTCCAGTAGTAGTAACCGGCAAACAAGGCATACAGCGATCCAGCCACCAGCACATAGTGGAAATGGGCCACCACGTAATAGGTGTCATGAATCAGGATGTCGACCGGCGCCATAGCCAGAATCAGGCCGGTAAAGCCACCCAAGGTAAAAACAAAGATGAAGCCGACTGCGAACAGCATCGGCGTCTCGAATGTCATGGAGCCCTGCCACATGGTGGCGATCCAGTTGAAAATCTTGACCGCCGTCGGGAGCGCAATCAGCATGGTTGCATACATGAAGAACAGCTGTCCGG
>CAYHDD010000124.1:0-7700 GCA_964355195.1 uncultured Rhodoferax sp.
GACCCCGGTGGTGAGGTCGTGGCGACGCAGGAATTTAATTTCAAGCTGGAGTGAACAAGAATTGAGCATTGATCAGGGATACCCCAGGCTGCTGGGTGACATTGGGGGAACCAACGCACGCTGGGCTTGGCAGGCATCTGCCGGGGCGCCCTTGCAGGACATTTCCGTGCAGCCGTGTCAAGCCAGTGCATCGCTTCTTGAGTCTGCCCACAACTACCTGGCCAGCACCGGGCACGGCGATCCGCGCTACGCAGCCATCGGCATCGCCACTGCGGTGACCGGTGATGCCGTGCGCATGACCAACAATTCATGGACCTTCTCCATCAAGGAACTGGAGCGTGCCCTCGGCGTCAAGCACTGCCTGGTCATTAACGACTTCACGGCCTTGGCCATGAGCCTGCCAGCACTGGGCGCGTCTGATTTGTGGGCGGTTGGCTCGGGCACTGCCACCGAGGGCGCCCCGATCGCCCTGATCGGACCCGGTACCGGCCTGGGCGTCTCCGGCTTGTTGATGTCCGACAGCGGCCACTACCTGGCCCTGAGTGGCGAAGGCGGTCATGCCACACTGGCACCAGCTGACGAGCGTGAGTCAGCCCTGCTGACGTGTTTGCGGACACGCTTCGGGCACGTCAGTGCCGAGCGCGTGCTTTCCGGCCCTGGGCTGGTTGATCTGTACCGCGCGATCTGCGAGATCGACGGACGCAGCCCGCTGGAGCTGAGCCCGGCCGACGTGACGGCGGCGGCCAAGACTGGTGCCAATGCGCACTGTCTGGCCAGCGCCCATTACTTCGCCAGCTTCCTGGGCAACGTGGCCGGCAATCTGGCCTTGACCCTGGGCGCGCGCGGCGGCCTGTATGTGGGTGGCGGCGTGGTGCCGCAATTGGGCCAAGCCTTCAATGCCAGCTTGTTCCGTCAGCGCTTCGAAGAAAAGGGCCGTTTCCGGGATTACCTGGCACCGATTCCGACCTGGATCATCACCGCCTCGACACCAGCCCTGATTGGTGCATCGCGCGCGCTCGACCGGATCGCCGCCACTTAGAATTTGGCCGCACATGGCACCCACACTGTTTGACAACCCACGTTTGCTGGCCGACATCGGCGGCACCTTCGCACGCTTTACGCTCGAAGTGGCACCCGGCATTTTTGAACACTCGGCCTCGCTGCGCTGCGCTGACCACGCAGACTTCCACGCCGCGGTCAGCGCCTACCTGTCAAGCGTACCCGCAGCGGCCTGCGGCGTCGGCATCAAGAACGCGGCGATCGCCATTGCCACACCGGTTTCGGGTGATCAGGTTCGCATGACGAACTACCACTGGCAGTTTTCGATCGAGCAGATGCGTGACCGCCTGCACCTGGACAGCCTGGTGGTCGTCAACGACTTTACTGCGCTGGCCATGGCGCTGCCCAGCCTGCTTCCCAACCAGCGCCGTCAGGTCGGCGCTGGAGCGCCCGTGCCGCGCAGCGTGATCGGTCTGATCGGGGCCGGAAGCGGCTTGGGCGTGTCGGGCCTGATCCCGGCGAACGACGGTTGGGTGGCACTCGGAACGGAAGGCGGACACACCAGCTTTTCACCCCGCGACGAACGCGAGTTGGCGGTTCTTCAGTACGCCTGGCGGCAGTACGCCCACGTGTCGTTTGAACGCCTGGTGTCGGGCTCGGGGATGGCGTTGATTTACCGCGCGCTGGCGGAACGTGCCGGCGGCACCGACGAGCGCCTGAGCGCTCCCGACATCACACAGCGCGCACTCGACGGCCGCGACCGCGTCTGCGTTGAAACCATCGACACTTTTTGCGGCATGCTGGGCACTGCGGCGGCGAACCTGGCGGTGACGCAGGGCGCCTTTGGCGGCATCTACATCGGCGGTGGCATCGTGCCCCGCCTGGGCAGCTACTTTGACCGTTCCATCTTTCGTACCCGTTTCGAGGACAAAGGCCGCTTCTCGGACTATCTGAAAGGTATTCCAACCTACGTCATTACAGCCGACAACGCCACACTGCTAGGCGTCGCCGCCATTCTCGCAGCGCAGTTGCGCAGCCTCGACTCGGCGCAGGGCTCGGCCATCTTGAGTCAGATCGGGCGCGTGCGGGTCAACCTCTCGCCAGCCGAGCAACGCGTGGCGGACCATGTACTGGCACACCCGCGCGCCACGCTGAATGACCCGATTGCCCAGATCGCCCGCGCCGCCGAAGTCAGTCAGCCGACCGTCATCCGTTTTTGTCGCTCCATCGGCTGTGAAGGTTTGTCGGACTTCAAACTGCGTCTGGCCTCCGGACTAACGGGCACGGTGCCCATCACGCACACCCAGGTAACCGGCGAAGACAGCATGCTCGAGCTGGGCGTCAAGGTGCTTGGCAACACCGCTTCTGCGATCCTTCAGGTGCGCGATCATCTGAATCGGGAGTCGATTGACCGCGCGGTGCAATTGATCAGCGCGGCGCAACGCGTCGAGTTCTATGCGGTGGGGCACTACAGCGTGGTGGCAGAAGACGCGCATTTCAAATTCCTGCGCGTCGGCGTTTCTGCGACCGCCTATACAGCGCCGCGCCTGCAACTGCTGGCCGCCAACCTCTTACGCCCGGACGTTGTGGCCGTGGTCATCAGCAGCAGCGGGCGTATCAGCGAGTTGCTGGAGGTGGTTGAAAAGGCGCGTGAACGCGGCGCCAGCGTGATTGCAATCACCAGCAGCCAGTCTCCGCTCGCACGAAAGGCCGATCTGGCGCTGATCGTGGATCATGTCGAAGAGGCGACCAAGCAGGTGCCCATGATCGGTCGGATTCTGCATCTGCTGATGATCGACATTCTGGTCGTTGGCGTCAGCATGCGGCGTGGTGCCGACAGTGTGCCCGACCTGGCGCTGGACGTCAGTACCGCGCTCGACGAGGGTCACCCCATCCATGCCAGGACCAGCGGCGCGAGTCTGGGCGTGAGTGCCGCTGGCGCCCTGGCGCACCTGACCTCTCACGGCCGCTGATCTAGCTCCAGAATCGTGGCCGAGCGCGCTCCTTCACGCTCACTTCTCGTTGGAATCACGAACCAGACTGTAGTCACAACGCGACTACAATGAAGATTCTGAATCGACCCAAGAAAGGTTCACCATGAGCACCGCCGATACCTATGTCCGCGCTCGCATCGACACAAACACCAAAGAGCGCGCCGCCGAGGCTCTCCAAGCAATGGGGTTGTCTATCTCGGACGCCATTCGTTTGCTGATGTTACGCATAGCCGACGAGCACCGCTTGCCCTTCGATGTCAAGGTGCCAAACGCCACGACACGCGAAGCGATTGCCGAACTTGAGGCGGGAAAGGCCAAACGATTCGCAAGCGTTGACGATCTGATGACAGACTTGCATGCGGACGATTGACCGAGCCTCATCCTTCAAACGCGATTACAAACGCGAAGCCAAGGGACAGAACCGAACCACGCTCGATAGCGATCTGAAACCTGTTCTTGTGGCGCTCGCGATCGACCAGCCGCTCGAAGCCAAATACCGAGACCATGACCTGATCGGTGATTGGGCTGGCTACCGTGAATGCCACGTCAAGCCCGACTTGCTGATGATCTACCGCAAGCCGGATGCCGACACGCTCAGACTGGCGCGGCTTGGCTCGCACAGCGAGCTGTTCGGGTGATCTCGGGATGACGGAATTTTCGGTGGTTCGGGCGTGAGTGCCGCCGGCGCGCTGGCGCACCTGACCTCTCACGGCCGCTGATCTAGCTCCAGAATCGTGGCGGAGCGCGGCGCGACGGTCAGCGACGTCGCCAGCGACAGGCGGCGCCCGGACAAAACATCGGTGGCGCTCGATGGCACGTTCAGCACCTCGGCAAAACGCGACAGATCGAGCGTGGTGGGTTTGAAGTTCTTGTTCAGAACGACCATCACCTTGCCCTGTTCGCCGTAGCGAAAATAGACGTAGGTCCCGTGCTCTGGCACGAAGTGCAGCAGCTTGCCGTAGTGCAGCGCCGGGGTCTTCTTGCGCCAGTTCAGCAGCTGCGCCACAAACTGCTGCGCCTGTTGCTGCGCCTGGCTCAGTCCCTGTCCGGTGAAGGCATTGACTTTGTCACCCGGCCAGCCACCCGGAAAATCGGCGCGCACACGACCGTCGTCGCGCTTCTTCGGGCTGCTCATCAGGATTTCAGTGCCGTAGGTGAACTGCGGAATGCCGCGCAGTGTGGCCAGACCCACCATGGCCATGCGGTACAGGTCATAGTCGCCGCCCAGTTCGGAGAAGAGGCGGCTGGTGTCATGATTGCCGTCGAAAATCACGAGATCCTGCGGCGCCGGATAAAGGAAATCGTTGGCCAGCGTGTGGTACCACTTGTGAAGACCTTGCTCCCCCTTCTTCTCATCGCCGAGCAAGCCCCGTGTCAAGACCTCGAAGAACGGAAAATCCATCATGCTGGGCGCATAGGACTGGTATTGATCAGCGTTGCGCTTGCCGCGCTGCCAGTACGACACCTGAGCCGGACTGGCGCTCCACTCTTCGCCGACGATATTGAAGTTCGGGTACTCCTGCATGACGCGAAGCGACCACTGGCTGGTGAAGGCCGGATCGGAATAGGGATAGGTGTCGGTGCGCAGGCCTGAAAGTCCGGCGTACTCGATCCACCAGAGCGTGTTCTGGATCAGGTAGTTGGCCAGCAATGGATGACGCTGGTTCAGGTCCGGCATGGCGTCAACAAACCAGCCATCGGAAAAGGTTTTTCGGTCACGGGTCGACGCGTGCGGGTCTTGCAGCGTGCTACGCTGGTGATTGGTCATGACCGGCTTGCCCTGGAAGTTGAGCCAGTCGGCGCTCGGCAAATCGCGCATCCACCAGTGGCCTGAACCAATGTGGTTGAGCACCACGTCCTGAATAAACCCAAGGCCCTGCCCTTTGGCCTTGGCCACCAAATCGCGGTACTCCTGGTTGCTGCCAAAGCGCGCATCGACCTGGTACAGATTGGTGGCGGCGTAGCCGTGGTACGAAGTTTTTGGCTGATCGTTTTCGATCAGCGGCGTTGACCAGATCTGGGTGAAACCCATCCTGGCGACGTAGTCAAGATGCTCGCTGATACCCCGCAAGTCTCCACCATGCCGCCCCGCCGAATCGGCACGTTTGGCCTTCTCGCGCAGCGACGCCACACTGTCGTTGCGTGGGTCGCCGTTGGCAAAGCGGTCCGGGGTGATCAGGTAGATGGCATCGGCAGCGTTGAAGCCACGTCGTTCGGCCGAACCCGGTTGGCGTGCAGCCAGCGCATATTTGTGGCGCAGGACGGTCTTGCCGTCCAGACCGAATTCCATCTCGATATCACCGGCGGCGGCGGTGGCATCGATCTCCAGATCAAGAAACAGGTAATTGCGGCTGGCCACACGCGTCACGCTCCTAAGCTGCACGCCGGGGTAATTCAGGCTCGGCGCCAGATCGGCGATGTTCTCGCCGTGCACCATCAATTGCAGCTGCGCGTGCTTCATGCCAAGCCACCAGGACGGAGGCTCCAGATGCCGGATGTCGTAGGCGCTTGCCGAGACGCCCAGCAGCGTCAGACAGGCACTCAGCAGCCAGCGGCCAGCGCGCCCGTTCATCCCAGCCGCCGACAGATTTCCAGCGTTGCCACGCTCTGGTTCATGCTGTAGAAATGCAGGCTGGGGGCGCCACCGGCCAACAATTGCTGGCACAGGTCGGCGACCACATCCAGACCGAAGGCCTTGATCGAAGCGCTGTCGTCACCAAAGCTTTGCAAGCGCAACCGGATCCAACGCGGAATCTCGGCGCCACAGGCGTCGGAGAAGCGCATCAACTGCATCGAGCTGGTGATCGGCATGATGCCCGGAACGACGGGCACGGCCAGACCCAGCGCATCGACCTCTTCGACAAAGCGGAAGTAGGCATCGGCGTTGTAGAAGTACTGGGTGATCGCCGAGTTGGCGCCTGCCCTGACCTTGCCGGCAAAGGCCTGCAAGTCACTGGCCGGCGATTTGGCCTGCGGATGCACCTCCGGGTAGGCAGCCACCTCGATGTGGAAATAGGTGCCGCTGTCAGCGCGCACGAAGGCGACCAGATCGCTGGCATGATGAAACTCACCCCCCGTCCCGTAGCCGCTTGGCAGATCGCCGCGCAGGGCGACCAGACGCTTGACGCCCATTGCCTTGAGCTCGGCCAGCTGCTGCGTCACGGTATCCCGCGTGGCGCCAATGCACGACAAATGCGAAGCGGCCGTCATGCCCTCGGCCAGGATGTCGCGCACGGTGTTGAAAGTACCCTCCTGGGTCGAGCCGCCGGCGCCAAAAGTCACCGAGCAGAACTCAGGTTTCAAGGCATACAACTGCTGACGCACATGGCGCAGCTTCTCCACACCCTCCGCTGTTTTGGGGGGAAAGAACTCGACGCTGATGGGGACGCTTAAGGTGTCGTTCATGTCAGTCAAAGTGTTTGGCCAGCGCCTGCGCGTTTGGCGTAAATGAAAAATTCGCGGTTGCCGTCACCGCCTTCAATCGGCGAATCAAACCAGGCCGTGACGTTCAGGTCAAGCGCCGCAAAAGCCTCACGCAAACGTTGCTCAACCAGCGCGTAGAACGACGCGTCCTTCACGATGCCGCGCTTGCCTACCTGGCCCGGTTGCAGCTCGAACTGAGGCTTGACCAGGGTCAGCACGGAGCCGCCCTCCTTCAGCAAGGGTACCAGGGCGGGCAACACCAGCGTCTGCGAAATGAAGGACAGATCGGCCACGATCAGGTCAAACAGCGGCCTGAATTCAGATAGGACATCGGCCTCATCTTCAAACTGGCCGTCGGGTCCGATGCTGTGCTCGTAGGCTGTCATCAAATCACTGGCCTGCAAGGAGCGGGCGTTGATTTTTTCGACGCACAGCACGCGTGCGTCACCGCGCAGGCGCGGATGCAGTTGGGCGCTGCCGACATCCACCCCGACCACGCGCGCGGCGCCCTGCTGCAACAAGCAATCGGTGAAGCCACCGGTCGACTGGCCGACGTCCAGACAGTCCAGGCCCTGAACCGACAGCCCGACGCGTTTGAGCGCGGCTTCAAGCTTGAGGCCGCCACGCGAAACGTAGCGCGCTTCCGCGTCGTCCACCAGGCGCAGTTCGGCCTCGCTCGGGATCTCGTCGCCGTTCTTGGTGACCGTCTTCCAGTCTTCGCCTTTGCGCCACCGCAAACCGTTGGCAATCAGCCGCTGCGCCTGCGAGCGGCTGGTGGCGAGATCGCGAACCACCAGAAGTTGGTCAGCGCGCATCAGTAGCGGTAGCTGTCGGTCTTGTACGGGCCGGCCTTGTTGACGCCAATGTAGGCAGCCTGTTCGTCGGTCAGCTCGCTCAGCATGGCGCCAACCTTGTTCAGGTGCAGACGCGCCACTTTCTCGTCAAGGTGCTTGGGCAAGACATAGACCTTGCCGACCTTGTAGGCCTTTTGCTTGGTGAACAGTTCGATCTGGGCGATGGTCTGGTTCGCAAAGCTCGACGACATCACGAAACTCGGGTGACCGGTGCCACAGCCCAGATTCACCAGGCGGCCCTTGGCGAGCAGAATGATGCGTTTGGCGGGCTTGGCTGATTTGCCCTTGGTAGCGGGGAAGATCACATGATCGACCTGCGGCTTGATCTCTTCCCACTTGCATTTGTCGAGCGAAGCAACGTCGATTTCATTGTCGAAGTGGCCGATGTTGCAGACGATGGCCTGGTCTTTCATGGCCGCCATGTGCTTGT
>CAYHDD010000125.1:0-7666 GCA_964355195.1 uncultured Rhodoferax sp.
GCGGCATTGCTGCTGGTATTGGGCGCGGCCATCGTAGCGCTCCTGATGCACAAGCACTTGACCCTGATGGCAGAAGTGGACGCCTACCGCGTGCAGCTAAAAGTTACAACCGATGCAGTGCCGCTGAGCGTTGCAGAATGAGCGCACCAGAAGAAATGCCGGTTTTCCCCGCTGTAGACCGGCGTGACCCGAGCGTCATTCGTGACAACAGTGCCATTCTGATGCTGGTGCAGCAGGTGCACAACAAGATCGAAGCGATGGACGCAAGACTGACGCAGCACATGACAGATGAAACCCTGACTCTGGCAGAAGAAATTGCCAACCTGATGAACAAAGCATTTCCGCAGGGCGACCCTGCCGGCCACCGGCTTGAACACGAACTGCGGATGCAGGCATCCAAAGACCGCGCCGACTTCTGGAAAAAGATGCTTTTCGAGGTCAGCAAGTACGGCTTGATTGGTGTCGTTTCTTGGCTGGCGTTTGTGGCATGGGCCGCTTTCTTGAAGGGGCCGAAATGATCGACATCCTGATCGACGTTGCCAGCCTGTTGCTCGTCGTTTTTGTGGCGGCGCTGGCCGTGGTGGCGTTCCTGTTGAAGTTTGGAGGAAAGAAAAATGTTTGAATTACTTGGACTCATTTTCGGCGGCGTGTCCCGGCTGGCGCAGCACTGGCTCGACCTGTCTGACAAGGACAAGGAACGCGACCACGAACGGAGAATGTTTGAGCAGCAGATTCAGATGCAGGACAAGCGGTTCGTGCATGACAGCGAACTTCGCACGATGGACATGGCCGGCCAAGAGGCGGCGAACGAATGGAGCGCTATCGCAGAAGCGGCCAGAGCGCAGGCCGAAGAAGCCAAGGCTGCAGGCGGCTGGGTGCTAAGTCTGTCGGCCAGCGTCAGGCCGGTGCTGTCTTATTGGTTTGTCGCCCTGTACACCCTGGCCAAGTTCGCCACTTTGTACCTTGCAATGCAGAACGGCATCCCCTTCGCCGCTGCTGTCAGAGCAGCTTACACCGAATTTGACGGCACCATCCTGGCGGCAATCGTGTCGTTCTACTTTGCCGACCGGAGCCTGAGAAAGCGCTGACATGGAATGGCTTGATTACTCCATCCCGGTCACAGCCTCGTTTGAAGGCTGCGAGAAGCGCGTGGCCGGGATGATTGCACCCTACCTCGACCGGCTGGCAAAGCCGAACGTCTGGACCAGGGGCTACGGACGGACCTATGGCATCACGCAGGACAGCCCATCTATCACTGTTGACGAGGCAAAGCAGGAGCTTGGCATTGGTTTGGAGCAGTACGGCCTTGCCTGCGCTCGCCTTGCGCCCGGCCTAGTCAGACGCCCCAGGTGCCTCGCTGCCGTGGCATCAAGGGCATGGAACTGCGGAATAGGCGCCTTCAAAGTGTCCAGGCTGCGCAAGGCTATCAATGAAGATCGTTGGGAAGATGCGGCAGAACTGATGCTCAAGCCCGACACGGCGGGTGGTGTGATTTACAGGGGTTTGCAACTGCGCCGGCTGGCAGAGGCCGTGATGTTCAGGGCGGGAATATGACCACAAACCCACAGTTTGCCGACACTCAGGCGCCCTCTGATTTCAAGGTCGATCTGATCGAGCAAGGCCGCAAGCTGCTGGAACTGCAGGAACAGAACCGCATCACCCGCGCCGCCCAACTGGCTGACCGCGCCCATGCCACGGCGCTGCAGGAAATCAAGAACACCAGCATCGGGAAGTGACCCGCCAGATCGCGCCACGTTGCGTGATCTGAGTCTGGCTGGTGTGGTAGTAGCCATAAGGCCAGAAAATCGAAACAAGCGCGTTCTACGCCTTAGCTCCATTAAAACAATAGCGACTACCTTGGGGAATAACCCACATCGGCCAGTGAATGACGCACTGCATTGAATGCTTCCTGCATCAAATAGGCTTCATCATCATTGGCCGCACTCTGTCTAACATCCGTCCAGGTGTACCGCTTCAGGTATTGCGCCAGTGCCAGCGCCTGCCCATCGGTCAGCTCGACCGTGACAGTGATGTTTTCGCCGCTCACTTTTCCAGCTCCTTGACCAGTAGCTGCTCGATGATGTCGGTGGCATTGCAATCCTGCTCGACCGCTGCCAGCCTCAGCTTTTTGTGCAGGTCTTCCCGTAGGTTGATGGTCAGCCGCCGATAGCCTTCAGGTGCAAAGAATGCCCGTTTGTCAGCCGCCGCCTGTTTTGCGCCTGTTGTTTCAGGAACCGCGCCAGCCTCAGCGAATGCCAGCACTGCCTCTGCTTTTGTTTTGCCGCCCAGTGTCGGCTTGGTCAGGGTGGTGGTTTTGCTCATGATGTTTTCCTCAATAGTTTTTGAACTTCCTCAGTCAGGAACCGCGCCTCTACTTTCGCGCTCGGCTCTGACAACTCGGCAACGGTCAGACCGTCCCCCAATGCCTCCATGTAGGCGACCCGCATTCCCAGCGCAGTGGACAGGGCAACCAGGCCCAGCTCCTTGGTGGCCAGCCCTGACAGCTCTTGCGCCAGCCGGGTGTGTGGCCGGTAGCGTGTCCAGACCATCCTTGCATTAACCGGTTTCACCTGTTTGGCTTCCTCGACCAGCGCCAGCAGGTCACTGGTGGCCCATATCTCGGCCGCCGATGCGCCTACAGGTATCAGGCACAGGTCAGCCAGCACCAGGATGGCCCTTGTCAGCTCTGCAATGCGTGGTGGCCCGTCCAGCACAATGAAGTCGGCATCTTGGTACTGCTCGACCTTGGCAACCAGCTCCCGGTGATTGGTGGCAGTGTCTGCAATCAGGTTGCCAGCCTTGCCTGCCTGTTGACGGACTGCAAACCAGCTCGCGCTTGTGCCTTGTGGCATGTCGCAGTCGATCAGCACAGTCTTGCCCTGCTTGGACAACTCCCCGGCCAGGTTGGTGGAGACAGTCGATCTCCCGGCCCCGCCCTTCACTTGGATGATGCCAATGGTCTTGGCGCTCATAGCCTTTTCCTGTTGACGGTTGTTTGCATTTTGGTTTCCTTGGCTTTCATTCAAATGGCTGTTGGTAGCAGGTGCAAGCCGGTTGGTGGGCAAGTCGGAGACTTGTCCCCAATAGGCGCAGCTCTAACTACTGGTGTATTTATTACAGGGAGATACAGGTTCTTTATTAGTAGCGCGACCGATTCAACGCAAACCCGCGACCGATTCAACGCGGATTTGCCCACTTAGCGCGACCGATTCAACGCGCATAACTTTCACAATTCACAGCCTTTTGTGGATAACTCAAAGCTCTTTGCTCGACCTGTTCCGTCGCATGGCTTGCATAGAACCAATGTCCCGGCAACATGCCCAGGCCAGCCACCAGACCCGGCACACATCACACAATCGACCTCCAGCCGCCGCAGTTCTTCAGCTTGCGCCAGCCGTTGCGCCCATTCTTCTTGGGTAATCGGTTCTCTGTGCAGTAGGGTATGGGTCATGGTTTGCCCTTGGTCATGGGAATGTGGGTCAGTGATGGCTTGATCTTCAAACCCTCGTCCAGGACTTCCACTTGAACCCCGGAATAGACCAGCATCACCTTGTGAAGCTCTGCCAGGAATGAAGCCTTGAAGTCTCGAACCCGCGAATAGTCAGACCCCAATTGAAAAGCCAGCGAAGGCCACAGAATGACCGTAGGCTTCTTCAAATAGCTCATCCGGTATGTGAGGGTCATGTAAATGTCCAGCGCCATTGGTGACTGTTTCAGCGCCTTGATGGCCCTCATGTCGATAGGCACAGGCCGGTCGATAACCTCATTGAAAAAGGTTTCTGACAGGGTGACAGTGGATCTCCACAGACCTGCCTGCTCAGGGTCTTTTGAATGCCACCACAGCACTGTTCTGTCGGCCAGCCGGTAGCCAATATCTGCAACCCCTTGACCGTCCTTGTAGGTTGCGCTCACAGTGGCATTGAACAATCGACGGGTTTGATTCTTCAGACTGGCAATGTTGCTGCCCTGCCTTGACATACCCAGCTCGGCCATGAATGCCGCCATTGAATCACCCAGCTCCAGCTCCCGGCTTTTTGTCTTGACCGCCTCAGTAGTGACCCAGGCCAGCAGCAGGCGAGGGATTGACCCATAGGGCAGACCGATCTTTGATGGCGCTTGCAGGGTCAGGGTGAAATTGCCATTCCTGCGCTCGAACTCGTTACCAGCGACCGCTCGGTGTGGCAGTGTGGCCTGCACCATTGCTCTGGCCATGAAACCCAGCGCCCCGGCTTCTTGCGCTTGTGCGTCTTCAATGGCCAGCGCCTGATTTATCAGGGCATCAATGGTTTGTGGTGACAGGTGTTTTGCCATCTTGCGCTTTCGGCTTGTTTGGACTCGGTTTGATTATATACGCTGATACCTGCATACTTATGCAATCATGCGCTTATGGTTTACCCTTGTGCCTAAACTCCCAGGGTGGTACTGGGTCAGCTTCCCGCCATAGTCCCAGCTTCGCCGCTCTGGCCTCGATCTCAGCCTCTGCATAGCTCTGTTGGTCAGTGGGTGACTGCTCCCGCTGATACTGCTTGTAGTGCCATGCCAGACCGCGCTTGACCTGCACCAGGTTGCAATCCAGACCGGCCAGCAGCACCTTGCCCAGCTTGCGCCCGTACTTGTCAACCTTGACCCACTCGACCGCCACAGACTGCCCTGCCACCTGCTCGACCAGGCTCTGCTTGGAGACATTGCCGAATGCTTGCCGCTTTTCAGGCGCATCAATGCCGGTCAGTCTGATGATGTGCTGGGTGTCCAGTTGGCAGGTGGCCGCAAAGCCATCATGTTAGGCGTCTTCAAAACGGTATCCCGTCACAGTCAGGCTTGCACCCGAAGCGTTTGCCGCACGCAAGGCACTTCGTCGGCAACCAACGACCGATTGCGCGCCAGTACAACCAGCGCCACGAGTTCACGAATCTGGCGTGCCGCGTATCGCCAACTCGGTCGCTGTAGCTCGTATCTGGCGCCTCGCAGCGTTCACACGGTATTACCTCGCAGTCATGGCGCATCGCGTCATAGTCTGGGATGCAACCAAACCACCAGCACGTCAGACGTCCAACCCCTCGCTCAAGCGGAGAGCCGCCGGCAGCAGTGGTGGGTGTTGTTTCATTGGTCATAGGGCGTCTCCCGCTTAGCTCGAACGTTAGCCGGCACGAACCTTCGTCCCATGCTTGACCGCCATGTCAGCCGCTTGGTCGTAGGCTTCCTCAATCTCGGCGTCCGCCAGCTTGCGGTGCGTGACCCATTGGCCGTCGGCACCCTTGATGTAAAGCCATCCGTGGTCGTTGGCTTTCGGGTCAAGTCGCGCGGCGCAGTCCGGGTTCACTTGCAGCAGCGTCAGGCCGTTCGGCAGCACGTTGCGCGGGTTGGTTTCGTAGGTCATCTTGTAAGCCTTCCTTACACGTTGCCGGTCTTCGTGGGTAGCCGGCTAACCCGTCAATCAACCCGGACCGCTGGCGCGGCCGGTTAATCTAGCGTTATCCGTCAACACCCGCCATGCTTGCGCAGCCACTGCCGGAACTTGTCCGTTTCCAATGGCTCGCCAGCGCTTGCCCAACCCTCCGGCCACAGCATCATGAGTTCCCCGTGCAGCGGCAACCGCCGTTCGGTGCTGTTCTCGCGAAACCACGTCCTGAAGTTGTGGCTTCCATTGCCGTGCAACCCTGGGCCAGTTGCTTCCGATGTCAGAACGGTAGGCACAAATCCAGATTCTGTCGCGTCGGTGGCATGCGCCAACGTGTCGAGCGCCCAAGACTCCCCACCTTGCATCAAACCCCATTTCGGCCAAGTCCCCGAGAACGATTCCAAGCCCCCGAGAAGTGAGAATTGGGCTGTTTTCCACGAACGCGAACTCTGGTCGTACCTCGCCAATGATGCGGGCCATTTCTCGCCAAAGTCCAGAGCGTTCGCCGTCGAGTCCTGCGCCTTTTCCGGCTGCGCTGATGTCCTGGCAGGGGAATCCTCCACTAACAACCCGCACGCTTCCTGCCCATGGCTTGCCGTCAAAGGTTCGCACGTCATCCCAAACCGGGAACCGCGGCAACAGTCCGTCACGCTGGCGGGCAAGCAGCACGCTTCTGGCGTAGGCATCAAGCTCAACAGCGCAGACGGTGCGCCATCCAAGCAAGTGCCCTCCCAAGATGCCGCCTCCTGCTCCTGCAAAAAGTGCCAACTCATTCATATTCCTTTGCTTTCCGCCACCGGTTGATGGCTAACAGGTTGCCCGAAGCCGACGCTTCGCGCGGTTCAGCGCCAGCGTTAAACCGCTAAAAATAATTTCTCGTGGTTTGCAAATAGTTCTTGCAATCCGTGCTTGTTGTCCTATAATTAGGACATGCGCAGGGCAATCAGGCACTCGCAAAATGGCAAGAAAGGCCACACCATGACTACGATCTATCACATCGACATCACCAACGGCGTCATTACTTTTGACCATGCTCCCGCTCCGCGTGTCGCAAACGAATACCACGCTCCGAACGCTCCGAACGCAAAGCAATATTTCGCGATGCGCAACAAAGCAAAGCCCGAGCCGATTTCTGTTCGCGGCTGGCCGTTCAAAAAAGTCTATTTGACGCACGGCACCCAAGAAAACGGCCAAGCCATCGCCTGGGCATGAGCCGCCTCTTAGTTGAGGCTGGCGAGGCTCTTTACGGGCCTCGCTGGCAAACAGAGCTGTCCCGCGACTTAGGTGTGGCAGACCGCACCATGCGGCGCTGGGTCGCTGATACCAGCGCCGTGCCAAGTGGGTTGTACGTTGACCTACTGCGACTGACGCAGGAGCGTGCGGCGGTACTTGATGCACTGGCGCCAAGGCTGCGTGACGCGGTTTAACAGGTCGATCAATCAGATTCGTTTCACTCACTGCTTATCTCCGGCGTTAGAACTCATAGCCCAATCCGACCTAGATGCACTCGTTTGCAGTTCATTGCTGCGCCTTTGCCACTTTTTGATTTCGCATCACTGAACCAGTGTTCCATAAATTCAAGAGCAGCAAACCATCCTTCTTCGTATGCAGGATGCTTTCTAAGGGACGTAGAACATCGAACGCAAATATCGCTTGTCGGCTTCTCGAAAACACGGAAGATCATTCCGCACCGAGAACAACAGAAAGCTGCACCCCCAGACCCTTCGTTGTACGGAAGCATTGGAACCTGAGTTCGTCCAACATTTACGTCAACCGGACCTTGCACAATAGGCGCTGTGCTCATGATTTATCTCCTTCCGGCGCAAGGCCGGTCGAAGTGGCGCAGCGGGTGGTCGGTGTGGACCATATTGCCGACGCCGACAAAATGGTCTGGTTTTGTCACCTTTTGCGGAGCCTCGGCTGCTTCCGGCTTTCTGAAAATCCGGTCGAAGTTCGCACCGCACCGCGCCCGGTCTACCGGCCTTGGGTTGCTTCTTTTGCTCATTTGTAAGCTCCTTCAATGGCAACAGCGGCGCAGGCCGTGACTCTCTTTCCATGCGTTCAAACTCTTCGTCCTCGGCCTCCTGATCTTCAATGTCTTGCGCCGTCAGGCCGTTGGCCAGAGCGTCGTGCAGTTGGGCGGGGGTCATGTTGGCACCTTCTGAACCAATTCGTAAAACCTCTGCAGGAACAACGTCTTCGCGTATTTGGGGCTGTGCGGGACCGTCACGAGGCCGTCGGGCTGTACGCCTTCAATCGATGCCCACA